>JALSSK010000427.1 GCA_026984335.1 Rhodothermales bacterium | reverse complement strand
CTCGAAGGTAAGGGTTCTTCTTCCCGGAAAAAACAGGCATGCGGAAGAGGGAGGCGCCGTCAGGGTTCGACTTCCATCGTGCCTCGATAGACGACGTCGGCGGGGCCTTCGAGGTAGAGGTCCTCGGGGTCGGGGCCGCGCCGGCCCACGGTGAGCGTGCCGCCGGGCATGCGCACGTCCACCACGTCGGCATGGACGAGGCCGCGGAAGCGGGCCGAGAGCGCCGCCGCCACGGCGCCGGTGCCGCAGGCGAGCGTCTCCGCCTCCACCCCCTTCTCGTACGTCCGCACCCGGAGCACGGCCCGCCCCCCGCCCTGCCCGTCGGCGACGACCTCCACGAAGTCGACGTTCGTCCCCTCGGGCGCGAAGGCGGCGTCTCGGCGAATGGCCGGGCCCCACACGTCCACCGGCGTCTGGCCCGCCGCCGGGACGAAGCAGACGGCGTGGTGCGTGCCGGTCCACAGGTAATCGACGGTACCGACGGGCCCCTCCGGGTTTTCGAGGACGCGATCGGGCGCGTAGCCTTCGGCGGGCGGGAGGAAGAGCCGCACGGGCGCCGCCGGATCGGCGGGCGCCTGCGCGCGGTACGGCCCCGCATCCGTTTCAAAAACAAGCTCCTCCGCCTCGACGCCCGTGAGCCGGGCGAAACGGGCGAGGCATCGCGCTCCGTTGCCGCACATCGAGGTCGTGCCGTCGGCGTTCACGTATCGCATACGGAAGTGGTGCGCCTCGTCCCCGGGCAAGGCGAAAGCAAGCAACCCGTCGGCTCCCACGCCCGTGCGCCGGGCGCACCACCGGCGGGCGAGCTTCGTCAGCTCGGCGTCCGAAAAATGATAAAACCGGTTGTCGATAACGATAAAGTCATTCCCGGCTCCGGACATTTTCGTAAACTCGACAATCAGCTTGCGGCGGGTCATGGGCTGGGCAGATGAAGGATCGGAGGCGCGCACCGGGCACTATTGCGCTCCGATACCGTTGAACGAAAAGACGGCGCGATGCTCGTGAGACCCGTTCTTAAGTGAGCAAGCGCCCGACAGGTTCCCCCCGCGGGCGCCTTCCTCTCAAAACGAATCCATCGCGGCATTGACAGAAAAAAAACTGACGATCGAGAAAGCCGAGCCTCTCTTGCTCTTCGGCTTCAATGACGTTTACCTCCGGAAGATCGAAAGCGCCTTCCCCGAAACGCAGATCACGGCGCGGGGCAATCAGGTGCTTCTCCGGGGTGAAACGGAGTCCTTGACCCGCATCGAACGCATTCTCGACGAGCTTACGTTGCTCCTCAAACGGAACGGCAATCTCACGGAGAACGACGTCGAGACGGTTCTGGCGCTCTTCACCGTGGGCGACGGCGCGGGCGGACGCGCGGGCCTCGACGCGCACCACGTCGTGCTCTTCACACCGAGCGGCGGCGCCGTCAAAGCGAAGACGCCGAACCAGATCCGGCTCATCGAGAGCGCGCGGAAGAACGACATCGTCTTCGCCGTGGGACCGGCCGGGACCGGCAAGACGTACACGGCGGTGGCGCTCGCCGTGGCGGCGCTCAAGTCGCGACAGGTCAAGCGGATCGTCCTGAGCCGACCGGCCGTGGAGGCGGGCGAGCGGCTCGGCTTCCTGCCGGGCGACTTCCGCGAGAAGGTGGACCCGTACCTCCGGCCCCTCTACGACGCCCTCGAAGACATGCTGCCCCGTGAAAAGATCGGCGGCTTCATGGAGCAAAACGTGGTCGAGATCGTGCCGCTGGCGTACATGCGCGGGCGCACGCTCAACTCGGCCTTCGTCATCCTCGACGAGGCCCAGAACGCGACCCACCTTCAGATGAAAATGTTTCTGACCCGCCTCGGCGCAAACAGCCGCGCCATCATCACCGGCGACGTCACACAGACCGACCTCCCGAGCCGTTCACACAGCGGCCTCGTGCAAGCGCACGAAATCCTCGAAGGCGTCGAGGGCATCGCCTTCGTGCAGTTCGACGAAGGCGACGTGGTCCGGCACCGGCTCGTGAAAGACATCATCAAAGCCTACGAGCGGCACGACGCGGAAGGCGAGGCGTGAGGCCGGTCACTCCCCGATCCACACCACGGCGCCTCGACGGTCGACGTACGCGGGCCGACCGTCGAGGCGGACGCGGGCGAGCGCACCCCGGAACGGCCAGGCCCGTTCGAACCGCGGCGCGATGACCATCCGACCCTCGCGGTCGACGAAGCCCCACCGCCCACGCTGCCGCACCGGCGCGAGGCCCTCGCGAAAGTCGAGCGCCGCCTCGAAGGCGAGGTCGATCACGCGCGCGCCGGTCGTGTCGATGAAGCCCCACCGCCCGCCTTCGGCCACGCGCGCCCGGCCCTCGGCGAACGGGTACGCCTGATCGTATGCGACCGGGATCACCATCTCGCCCCGCCCATCGACGAACCCGTTCCGCTTCCCCGTCCCCACGAGCGCGAGCCCGTCCGAGAACCCGTGCACCGATACGAAGGCGGGCTCCACCGCCCACGCGCCGCGTTCGTCGACGAAACCCCACCGCTTTTCGAGGCGGATGAAAAGGAATTTCCGCAGGACGGCGGCGGGTGCGCGTCCTCCGGCGAACGCCCGCGCTTCCTCGAAGGCAGGCGCGATGACGAAGACACCGGTCGTGTCGATGAACCCCCACTTGTCCTTCGCGCCACGGGGCGGGTCCGCGCGCTTTACCGGAGCCTTTCCGTCGGAGAAATCGAACGCCCCCGCGTATTTCAGCGGCACGACGAGTGCGCCCGACCGGTCGATGAAGCCCCACCGCCCGTTGCGCCGCACGCGGGCGCGTCCTCCGGCAAAGTCCGCCACCTCGTCGTACTCGGGCGCGACGACCTCCCGCCCCGCCGCGTCGATGAAGCCCCACCGCCCGTTGCGCCGAACCGCCGCGCGCCCTTCGGAGAACGTCCTGCCCTGCCCGTACCCGGGCGTCACCACCACCTCGCCCGCCGCGTCGACGTACCCCACTCCGCCCGCGCCGCTGATCGGATACAGCCGTTCTCCCGCCTGTCCCCGGGCTTCGACCCCCAAAAGCAAGGTAAACAGAACGGGAAGCCAGCGGACGGATGAGCGAAGGAACGCGAGGGGCATGAAACCAATCCCGGTTGATCCGAGGGGACAGACGGCCTGAAAGCGTATCACGCGGGCAAGCGGCGAGCGTTTCGCGGCGAAGCGGACCGCTCACGCCGGCTCCTCGGGCTCCACGGACGCGACGCGGGGCTCGAAGACCTCCCTGGGGTCGTTGTGCTCATCGACGAGGACCACGCGCGGGCGATGGCGCCGGGCTTCCTCGGGGGTCATCTCCGCATAGGCGATGACGATGACCTCATCTCCGCGCGCCGCGAGCCGAGCGGCCGGGCCGTTCAGGCAAACGATGCGGCTGCCGCGCTCACCCGGGATCGTGTACGTCTCCAGACGCGCGCCGTTGTTCACATTGACGACCTGAACTTTCTCATACGGCAAGATGCCGGAAGTCTCCAGAAGCGCCTCGTCGATGGTGATCGACCCTTCATAATAAAGGTCGGCCTCGGTCACCCGGAGGCGGTGGAGCTTGGCCCGAAACATCGTGATGGTCATGCGATTCGGCGGATGGATGCGGTTGTTTCACCCCTCACGCACGTCGGAGGGTATCCGGAAAAAGGCATTGTCGATCAGACGCGTTTGGCCGAAGAAGACCGCCACGGCGGCGAGCGCCTCCCGTCCCGGCTCCAGCTTTTCCACCGGCTGAAGGGTTTCGGTGTCCACGACCTCGGCGTACTGCACGCGCGCGTCCGGGGCCTGCGCGAGCGCCCGGCGCATCGCTTCAACAAGGGCTTCCGTGCGCTGTTCCCCCGTTTCGGCGAGCCGTCTCGCCTCGGAAACAGCCCGGGAGAGCACGACCGCCTGCGCGCGTTCCGAGGGGCTCAGATACACGTTTCGGGACGAGAGGGCCAGCCCGTCCGGCTCGCGGACCGTCGGCACGCCGATCAGTTCGATGCCGAAGTTGAGGTCGCGCACCATGCGGCGAAGGATGAGGAACTGTTGCGCGTCTTTCCGCCCGAAGACGGCCACATGGGGGCGGCACGCGAGGAAGAGCTTGGACACCACCGTCGTGACGCCCCGGAAGTGGCCCGGCCGGAAGCGCCCGCACAGGTGCTCGTCGAGCCCTTCCACGGTCACCCACGTGCGATGCCGCGCCGGACCGCCCGGATACATGGCGGCGGGCGACGGGGCAAAGACCACGTCCACGAAGCCGAGGCGTTCGAGCTGCTCGAGGTCCGCCGCGAGCGTGCGCGGGTACTGCTCGTAGTCTTCTCCGGGCGCAAACTGGGTGGGGTTGACGAAGATGGAGACCGTGACGTGATCGGCGTGGCGATGCGCCTCGCGCACGAGCGCCAGGTGCCCTTCGTGGAGCGCGCCCATCGTCGGCACGAGCGCCAGCCGTCGGCCCTCCGCCCGGCGGCGGTCGGCTTCCGCCTGCATCTCGGGGACCGTCTGGATCAACTTCATGGCGTTCGTTGCGGGAGGGTGACGCGGCAAACTAAGAAACGCCGGGCACAAACACGATCCGTCCCGTTTCCCACCGGCCCCTCACGTTTTATCCGATTTTTTGAATTCGCTTCGCTGCGCTTCCATGCGCGCAGGGTTATATACCAACGGAAGCGCCGGGGCGAGATCCTTTCGACCGCGCTCGACCGCTCCGCTTTGACCCCTCTGTTCCCTCCGAAAACACCCGACTGCCATGTCCGATTATCGCATCGAGAAAGACTCGCTCGGCGAGGTGAAAGTGCCCGCCGACGCCCTGTACGGCGCCCAGACGCAACGCGCGCTCGAGAACTTCCCCATCAGCGGCATCCGCTTCCCGCGCCGTTTCATCGAGGCGCTCGGAATCATCAAGCGCGCCGCCGCCATCACCAACCGCGAGTTGGGCCGCCTCGACGCGGAGAAGGCCGACGCCATCATCGCCGCCTCGGAAAAGGTGATCGCCGGAGACGTGGACGATCAGTTCGTGCTCGACATCTTCCAGACCGGGAGCGGCACTTCGACGAACATGAACGCGAACGAGGTCATCGCCAACCTGGCGACGGAGCGCCTCGGAGGTGAGCGCGGGAGCAAGCTCGTCCACCCGAACGATCACGTCAACATGTCGCAGTCGTCGAACGACGTGATCCCGACGGCGATGCACGTCTCGGCCCGTCTGGCGCTTGAAAAGGACCTCCTCCCGGCCCTCCGGCGCTTCCACGACGCCCTCGCCGAAAAGGCCGCGGCCTTCGACGACGTCATCAAGAGCGGGCGCACCCACCTGATGGACGCCACCCCCGTGCGGCTCGGGCAGGAGTTCAGCGGATACGCCGCGCAGATCGACTACGGCATCCGGCGGCTTCAGTCGGCCTCGAAAGAGCTCTCGTGGCTGGCGCTCGGAGGGACGGCCACCGGCACCGGCATCAACTGTCCGGTCGGCTTCCCCGCCCGCGCCATTGCGTTGATTTCGGAAGCGACCGGGCTGACGTTCCGCGAGGCGGAGAACCACTTCGAGGCGCAGGCCGCCAAGGACGCCTATGTGATGACCGCCGGCGCGCTGAACACCCTCGCCGTCTCTCTCATGAAGATCGTCAACGACATCCGGCACCTGTCGAGCGGCCCCACGAGCGGGCTGGCCGAGATCAGGCTGCCGGCCATTCAGCCCGGCTCGTCGATCATGCCGGGCAAGGTGAACCCGGTGCTCTGCGAGGCGATGATGATGGTGTGCGCCCGCGTCATGGGCAACCATACGACCCTCACCATCGGCGGGCAGCACGGCAACTTCGAGCTCAACGTGATGATGCCGGTGATGACGCACGCCATGCTCGAGAGCCTCCACATCCTCACCGGCGCGAGCGAGGCCGTCCGTTCGCGCTGTCTTCTGGGCATCGAGGCCGACCGGGAGCGGTGCCGCGAACTGCTCGAGCGCAATCCCTCCATCGCCACGGCGCTGAACACCGTCATCGGATACGACAAGGCGTCGCTCGTGGCCAAGAGAGCCGCCGCCGAGCGTCGTTCCGTCCGGGACGTGGTGAAGGAGATGGGGCTGCTCACCGACGAAGAGCTCGACCACTACCTCAACGTGCGGGCCATGACCGAGCCGGGCATCCCGGGCGCATGACGCCGCCGATCACGGCGCGGGACCGTCCGGGCCGGCAAGCGCCCGGACGCGCTTCCGCGCAAGCATCCACGTCGCCAGCGTCATCCCGTCCCATAACGTCCCTGCCTCGATCATCGCCTCAACGTCCGACGGCGTGAGGGCTACGCGCTCGAACTCCTCCGTCTCGTCCGGGCGCGCCTCGGCGGGCCGCAGCCCCGTGGCCACGTAGACCCGGCACATCTCGTCCGTGACCCCATTGTACGGGTTGAACGCGCCCACTTCTTCGAGCACGTCGGCGTGAAAGCCCGTCTCCTCGGCCATCTCGAGTTGCGCCGTCTGCCGGTACGAATGTCCGTCCTTGACGCTGCCTGCCGGGAACTCGAGGCTCTCCCGATCGCACAGGTAGCGGTACTGACGCACGAGGATTACCCGGCCGTCCGCTCTGACCGGAACCACCATGCTCGACCCGTTCGTGTGCACGTAGTGGTATTCCCCCGTCACCCCGCCGGGTATCTCGAAGGCATCCCGTTTGTACGTCCACCACGGGTTGCGATACAGCACCTCCGTGCCTCGCCTGATCCATCGCTTCAACATAAGAGTGCCCGGCCTCGTTGCCTCCATCGGTCGGGCGTGAAAGTAGGACCTCCCCGGTCATCGCGCAAGCCATGACCGGAAGCGCCCTCGGCCGCCCCGTTCCTTGCGCATCGATCTGAAGTTGCGCAAGATGCGACGCCGGGTGCGCAAAAATTGCCCGGCCCTTCTTCCGACGCCTCCTTCGTCCCCGGAAGATTCCCCTCCTCCCCTTTTCCCAAAAATAAATTTTCTGCGCCCGCCCCATGAGGTCGGAGCATCGATCGTGATCGGCGCTCCCGGTCTCGGGGAAAAACCATGCTTCAATCTAGGCAAACTTATGCATCCCGGTCTCCTTGTTCGGGGATCTCGTCTCGTGCGCGCGGGCAACGTACGTTCGCGTCTCCGAGACGATTCACAATCTGGCATTTTATGTGCCTTCGTCCCCATCCGATGGGTCATACTACGGATGTTCGGGTCATCATCACCGCCTTACGTTCCATGAAAGAGCGATCCCCTCCGGCACTTCCCGGCTCCTGCTCACCCCCCGCCACACACTAGCTCCACTTGCCGCACATGCATTTTTCCCAACGGACGGCTCCCGCACGAGCCCCGTCAAAGGAAGGGATTTCTAAGCCGCAACGATTCAGCCGGGTTCCGACCTCGCCTCCTCCCTTCATCACGGGCGAGCGCATCTACCTGTTCGCCCTGTCGGTGATCTGGCTTGCGGTCGCGGGCGCCGCCTGGTATGGCGGGCATCAGTACTACCGCCTTCCCCTGCAGGAACGCCCCTATTCAGAGCTTCACGACCTGTACAAGCCTTCGGGCCTGATGGGCCACGGCATGGGCATCGCGGGCAGCCTGATGATGATCGTCGGGGTTGTCATGTATGCTCTCCGAAAGCGGGTGCACGCCCTTCATTCCCTCGGCAAGCTCAAGCACTGGCTACAGTTCCACATTTTTCTTTGCACCCTCGGCCCCTTTCTCGTCGTGTTGCACACCGCATTCAGGATCGGGGGCATCATCTCCATCGCGTTCTGGAGCATGGTGATCGTCGTGACGAGCGGCGTTCTGGGGCGGTATGTCTTCGCGCGCATCCCCAAGACGTTGAACGGGCAGTTTCTTTCGAAGAGCGCCCTTCGAAGCCGGATGGCGAAGCTCGCGCAGACCCTGGAGCATGCGTCCGGCCTGTCCGCCGAAGAGGTCCATGAACTGATGGCGGAAGTGAGCGGCCGCATCTCAGAGAACACGCTCGGCGCTCTCTGGCAGGCGCTTCGCTGGGATCTCGTCCGTCGGAAACGGACGAAACGCGTCGAACGCCGCATGGCGCTGCACGAGGCGCCGTATGCCGACCGCCGGATAGTCCACGCCCTGATCCGTGAATACATGAAGTTGGAGCGGCAAACGGCGCTTCTGACGCCCTTCCGGAAGCTGTTTAGTTACTGGCACATTCTGCATCTTCCTCTGGCTGCGGTGATGTTTTTCATCATGTTCGTGCACATCGTCGTGGCCGCGCTCTTTGGCTATGCCTGGATCTTCTAACCTCGAGACTGCCATGAAACACAGCACCGTTCTCGCCCTGATGTTGCTCACGTTCGCCGCAATCACCGGCCTCGTTTTCTTCGGGAAATCGAAGACGCGCCCGGTTGCCCCCGTGCCGGCACATGCGGAGACGAACTGGACGCCTCCCCTCCGGAACGGCGGCCGAAGCGAAACGCCCAACAAGAAC
>JALSSK010000426.1 GCA_026984335.1 Rhodothermales bacterium | reverse complement strand
CGCCGGTCATTCCTCGCGGAACGGCTTGAGCGACGCATAGTCCTTCCCGATGACGACCGTAGCGTCGAGGTAATACTCGGGGCGGATCTCCTGCCGGACGCGCGTCTCGGAGATGCCGAGGACGAGAGCCACCTTGCGGGCGGATTCGAGGTCGCCCACACGGTCGACGACGTACGAATAGGGCTCGTCGAAGGAGGTGTGATCCCCGACCTCCACCACGTCGAACCCGTGGCGTCGGAGGTACATCGTTGCGCGGCCCGCCAGCCCGCTGACGCCGCAGCCGTTGCGCACCTCGACCTGAATGTATGCTCCGACGAGACCCGCCGGATTCGCCTCGCGTATCGGATCGGTGCGTGGAAAGAGGAAGCGGGCGGCGAGGGCGTAGATCAGGACCAACGCCGCCAGCCCCAGCGCCACGAGCGAGACGTTGAGAAGAAGCTGTCCTTTCCCCTGCGAAGATGTGCCCATACGGTCGTTTCGCTTGCTCAGACGGACGCCAATGAAAAGCGCGACACCTCCCCTCAGGGCGTGCCGCGCCAAAAGTCCCGGGCGTTCCGACGCTCAACCAACGCGCCTAACGCAGGTTATCGTTCCAGAAAAGGTCCCGTGAGCCGGAGTGAAGCCCGGCCGTAAAGCGGTTATATCCGCCATACGCCCCATAGGCGCCATAGGGGGCGGCATAGAGGCCGTAGGGGCTCTGCCGCACCGAGATGTTCAACTGCATGTTCTCCGTCGGCCGCCAGGCGATCTCCGCGTTCCGAAGAAAGACCTGCCCCTGATTGCCCCGCGAGACACCTCCGAGGCCCCCATTGCCGAGCGGGGAGAAGGCAAACGCCACGTCGACACGCGCGGCAAGTTTGGAACTGAACTGCCACGCCATCGTGTTCGTGTACATCGCCAGCGACGAGGTCCGGCCGCCGAACGACCCGGCCGACATCTCGAACGAGTGGTTCATTTTGAAATGCGCGGGGCTGAAAAATTTATTGAGCGTGAAGCCGCTCTGGTCGTACAGCCGAACCGGTGCATTCTGCACGTTGGCGTCCTGGCGAAGCTGCGCCCTGGCCGGGAGGGTGACGCCGAGCATGAGCACGATGCAGGAGATGAAAAGCGCCTTTCGCATGAGAACCTCGGATACGATGGTCTGGAATGCTTTAGTATAGCGTGAGGGCGTGGGTTTGTCAATAACGAAACGCGCTCCCCTTTGTTCTGTCGGGCGAGGTTCCGGACAGGGTATTTTTTCATCGCCCCCGCCGTCGGCGAGAGATGAAACCTTCCCGGCGACTCCCGCATTCACCAGTGCCCGTTCGCATCTCCGCTTTCCTTCGATATGCATGAAAAATGACGGTTCGTCTCCCCTCCTTCTCGGCATCGAGAGCTCGTGTGACGACACCTCCGCAGCGGTGGTAGCGAGGGATGCGTTGCGCTCGAACGTCGTCTCGTCGCAGCGGGTGCACGCGGGCTTCGGGGGCGTGGTGCCGGAGCTGGCCTCGCGCGCGCACCAGCGACTGATCGTGCCGGTGGTGGAGGCGGCGCTCGAGGAGGCGGGGGTGACGCGCGCCGACCTCGACGCGGTGGCCGTCACGTACGGCCCGGGGCTGGCCGGGTCGCTCCTCGTCGGGCTGAGTTTCGCCAAGGCCTTCGCCTTCGGCCTCGGCGTGCCCCTCGTCGGCGTGAACCACCTCGAAGGCCACATCTATTCGGTCTTCATCGAGCCGCCCGCGCCGCCGTTCCCGTACCTGTGCCTCGTCGTCTCGGGCGGGCACACCGAACTCGTGCTCGTGGAAGAGGGCTTCCGCCACACCCGCCTCGGGCGCACCCGCGACGACGCCGCCGGAGAAGCCTTCGACAAGGTGGCCAAGCTCCTCGGCCTCGGCTATCCCGGCGGCCCGGAGATCGACCGCCTCGCCGCCACGGGCGATCCCGCTTTCCGCACCTTTCCCCGCACCCGCCTCCCCGGCTTCGATTTCTCCTTCAGCGGCATCAAGACGTCGGTGCTGTATTACCTGAACAAGTTTTCCGAGGAAGAGCGGGCCGCCCTCCTCACCAACCGTCTTCCCGACCTCGCCGCTGCCTTTCAGCAGGCCGTCGTGGACATGCTCATCGACCCGCTGAGGCGGGCCGTGCGCGAGACCGGCGCGCGGCACGTGGCCGTGGTGGGCGGCGTCTCGGCGAACACGGCGCTCCGCGCCGCCGCCGAGACGCTCGGCCGCGAAGAAGGCTTCGGACTGTACATGCCCCCGCTCGCCTATTGCATGGACAATGCCGCCATGATCGCCGTCACCGGTCGCTTCAAGCTCGAGGCCGGCCTCACGAGCCCGCTCACCCTCACGGCGGAACCCGGCCTCGCCCTCCGATAGTTCCATCGGTTCATCCCCGCTTCCCGCCGCCCGAAGTTCCCATGATCCAGACCGTCCTCGACGCGCTCACCCCCCTCGCCGGCGCCCCGCCCGACGCCCCGGATGAACCCACGGCGGACGACCTCGGACCGTGGCGCGAGCGCATCGACGCCCTCGACCGGGCCATCCTCCTGCTCCTCAACGAGCGTTCCCGGTGCGCCAACGTCATCGGCCACCTCAAAAAGCAACTCGGCATGCCGGTGTACGTGCCGAGCCGCGAGGAGCAGGTGCTCGACAACGTGTTCAACGCCAATCCCGGCCCGCTCCCCTCCGAAGCCGTGCGCCGCCTCTTCGAACGCATCATCGACGAGACCCGGGCGCTCGAACGCCGAAAATATCAGGATGAACCGGACCCGTGAACCCGACGTTCGAAGACAAGACACCCCGGACACAGACCCCAGATCGGTGACGATGAAGTCGAAAGCATGGACGGCGGCGCTTGCGCTCGTGCTCCTCGTTGCGGGGATCGGAGCGACGGTCTACCGGCTCGCCTTCGCCCCGAACACCCCCGCCTTCGAGGACGAACGGAGCGTGTGGATCCCGCGCGGGGCAGGCTTCGAGGCGGCGGTGGACTCGCTCGAAACCCGCGGCGTCCTCGGCTCCCGCGCGTCTTTCGTGTGGATGGCGAAGCTCACCGGCTGGGGCGATCAGATCAAGGCCGGGCACTATACCTTCAAGGCCGGCGCGACGAACCGCGACCTCCTCGAAACGCTCCGAAAAGGCCTGCAAACGCCCGTCCGCCTGACCATTCCGCCCGGCTCTCGCCCGGAGGTCGTGGCCGCCGTCGTCGCGCGCGAGATGGCCTTTTCCCCGGGGGATTTCCTCGACGCCCTCCGGGATCCCGCCCTCGCCGCCGAACTCGGCACGGACTCGACCCATCTCTTCGGATACATGATGCCGGAGACGTATTTTTTTTACTGGCTCACCGACGCGCCGACGGTCGTCCGCAAGGTCAAGCAGGCCTTCGACACGTTTTACCGAAAAGAAGTGAGCGCCGCGCCGGACCCGCCGGACCTCTCGCCGGACGACGTCGTCACGCTCGCTTCCATCGTCGAGTGGGAGACGCACGACGCCGCCGAGAAGCCGCGTGTGGCCGGGGTGTACCTCAACCGTCTCCGCGCCGGATGGGCGCTCCAGGCGGACCCCACGGTGCAGTATGCGATCCTCGCCGCCGAGGGAAAGAAACGCCGCCTCCTCTTCCGCGATTACGAACGCGACCACCCGTACAACACGTACCGGTATCGCGGATTGCCCCCCGGTCCCATCACCAATCCCGCGCCCTCTACGGTGCGCGCCGTTCTCCGCGCCGAGAAGCACCGGTATTTCTATTTCGTGGCGAACGGAGACGGCACACATACGTTCAGCCGCACGCTCCGCGAGCACAACCGCGCCGCCGACGCGTACCGCCGCCTCATGCGGGAGCGGCGGCGCGCGCAGCGGCAGAGCGACTGACGCCGGTCACTTGAGCACGACCATCGCGCGCGCGGCCGCGAAGGTCTCGCCGAGAACGCGGAGCACGTAGACCCCGCTCGGCAACCCCGCCCCGTCCACGACGAACGTGCGGGCTTCGCCGGCCGCCATCACGCCGTCGAACAGGAGGCGGACGCGGCGACCCGCGAGGTCATAGAGGGATGCGTTCACGGCCTGCGTGCGCGGCACGGCGAGCGTGAAGCGGGCTTGCGGGTTGAGCGGGTTCGGATACACGTCCGAGAGGAAGAACCGCCCCGGCACGGTCACCGAGACCTCTACCTCGGGACCGAAGGTGAACGTCCCGTCGAAGTCGATCTGTCGGAGGCGGAAGCGGTACGGACCCGGCGGGAGGTCCTCGATGCGGAAGGCGTACGAGTGTGCTTCGGTGGTCGTCCCCGCGCCTTCGACGAAGCCGAACGAGCGCCAGGGCTCCGTCCCTTCCATCCGTCGTCCTTCCACCGTGAAGCCCGCATTGTTCGTCTCGGAGGCGGTGCGCCACCGGAGCGCGACCGCCGGGCCGTCGGCGTACGCCTCGAACGCCGCGAGTTCGACCGGGAGCACGGCGTCGTCGAGGAAGAGCACGTAGGCTGCGCCGCGATCCGGGCCTCCGTCGTCGTCGAGCGGCGCGCCGGCGACGAGGTCCGGCACGGAGTCGCCGTCGAAATCGCCGGGCGCCGCGAGGGTCCATCCGAAGTGGTCGAGATCGTCGAGCGCGCCGGTGAAGCCGCCCTCGGTGTCGCTGATCTTATAGGTGTTCCGGACCGTGCCGTCGGCGTTCATGAGGAGCACGTACACGGCGCCGCGATCCGGGCCTCCGTCGTCGTCGAGCGGCGCGCCCACGGCGAGGTCCGGCACGGTGTCGCCGTCGAAGTCGCCGAGCGGAGCCACGGCGAAGCCGAACCCGTCGCCGGAGTCGAGGTTGCCGGTGAAGCCGCCCGAGGTCGCGTTGATCTCCTGTTCGGCTTTCACGGTCCCATCGGCGTTGAGGAAGAGGACCCATGCGGAGCCCGTGTCGTCATCGCGGTCCGCGCCGACGGCGAGGTCCGGCACGGTGTCGCCGTCGAAGTCGCCGAGCGGAGCCACGGAGACGCCGAACTCGGCGAAGTCGGTGAGGCTGCCGGTAAAGCCGCCCGAGGTCGCGCTGATCTTCTGCTGTGCTTTCACGGTGCCGTCGGTGTTCATGAACAGGATCCACACGGCCCCGCGGTTCGTGCCGCCGTCGTCGTCGACGCGCGCGCCGACGGCGAGGTCCGTTACCGTGTCGCCGTCGAGATCCCCGAGCGCGGCGATGGACCATCCGAAGTAATCCTGATCGTGGAGCGTGCCGGTGAAACCGCCCTCGGTGTCACTGATCTTCTGATGGCCTTTCACCGTACCGTCGGTGTTCAGGAAGAGCACATACACGGCCCCGCGATCCCCGCCGCCGTCGTCGTCGAGCGGCGCGCCGACGACGAGGTCCGGCACGGAGTCGCCGTCGAGGTCGCCGATGCCCGCCGCGCCGGCGCCGAAGTTATCCAGGATGCCGAGGCCTCCGGAGAAACCTCCCGCAGTCGCGCTGATTTTCTGGAAGCCCTTCACCGTGCCGTCGGCATTCATAAAGAGCACGTACACCGCGCCGAAGTCCGAGAACGAAGCGCCGCCGCCGTCGTCGTCGAGCGGCGCGCCGACGACGAGATCCGGCACGGAGTCGCCGTCGAGATCGCCGACGACGGCGAGCCCGTTTCCGAACACGTCCAGGTCATCGAGCGTGCCGGTGAAGCCGCCCTCGGTATCGCTGATCTTTTGAAAGCCGGCCACCTGCCCGAAGACCGGACCGGAGAACAGGAGAAGCACGAACGCCGCCATCCACCCCCATCCCATCTTTGCTTTCATCATCGTCACCTCCGCCGAAGCGAACCCTGTGCATGCGTCGTGATCGTTCCCAAGAACCGCGCGGCCCGCGTCTCACGAAAGCGGCGTTTCATGGTTTTTCCGGTCGGAAGAAGACCCTTTCTTGTGTAATCCGATGCCTTACGACGCCCCGGGGCGCCCGGGCATAAAAAAAGGACGCGCCCTTCCCGGACACGTCCCTTCCCCCAGAGTATGAGACCCTTTAGAAAAACGCCTTGAAACCGAGCATAAACCGATTGCGGATCACCTGCTCGTCCACGACCGGCGCGTCGGTCACCTCGACGTATGGGCGGTACCGGTCGTCGAAGCGTTCCTGCATCCACCCGAAGTCGACGCCGAACTGCCGGGAGAAGCGGTATCCGAGCCCGGCGGAATAGAACGTTTTGCTCCGGTCAATCTCGTTCGCGCCGTTGGGGTCGGGCTGATATGCGAAGCCGCCCCGGAGCGCGAGCACACCAAGCCGGTATTCGACGCCGATCCGCGTGTTGACGACAGCCTCGAAATCCTGCCGAATACGGCGGTTCTCGTCGACGAACGTGCCGCCGGAGGCGTCGAGCTCGAGTTGCGACCAGTCCACGTATTCGGCGTCGGCGGAGAGGGTGAAGCCGGCATTGCGGAGCGCGAGCCCCGCCCCGATGCGCCACGGCGTCGTGACGGTGTACTCGAAGATGCCCGAGCCCGCATCCTCCTCCGGCTGATCGCCATAGACGAACACGTCGCCGTTGTCGAAGAAGGTTTCCAGGCGCGTGTCGAAATCCTCATCGACGCTGTAATACGTGGGGGACTCGACGGTGAAGCCCACCCGGATCTGCGGCGCAACCACCGCCGAGACGCCGCCCCGCACGTTCACACCGAGGAGCTTCGAGCGAACGCGCTCTTCGAGACGGAGAAAGTCGAAGTCGGTCGTGCCGGCGCTGCCGTCGTTGTCGTTGAAGAGGTCCTCTTCCTCAAAGATGCGGATGAACCGGTACGTGCCGAAGGGGACGTTGACCGAGAGGCCGACCATCACGCCGCGCGAGGCTTCGACGGCCCCGCCGAAGTTGATCTCCTTCATGCTCCCCTCCTCCGTCACGCTGCCCGTCTGCGCCACCGTGCCCGTCGTCACCGCCGGCACGAACGGAACGGGGTCTCCGGCGTCGACGAGGTCGGGATCGAGATCGATGGCGAAGGTTTCGAAGGCGATGAACGAGAGGTCGCGGGTGAAAGAGGGAAAGACCCCCTGATCGTCTTCTTCGAGGGTGAACTCACCCGGCAACGGCATGAAGAAGTCGGTGATGGAATTGTTCGGGTTCTCGCCGGAGAAGACCAGGTCGCGTTCGAAGGTGTTCACCTGATTGAAGGAGGCGGCGACGGTGAGCGCGCCGCGTCGCGTCGGGACGCGATAGACATAGGCGGCGTGCCCGAGGCGGGTGTCGCTCACGTCGTTGTCGCGCCCGTTCGAGAAGCCCGGCACGCGATAGACGCCGTCGTCCCTGGTGAGGATCGAGGTCATCGAACCGGAGAAGACCGAGCGCTTGAAATAGCCCAGCCCGGCCGGGTTGACGACCAGCGCCGAGTAGTCCGCCACCCCCGCGATGCCCGCGCCTCCCATCCCCGTCATCCGCGGGCCGAACGCCGGGAAACGGCTGGAGAAACGGAGGGCATCTTCGCCCGTCTGTGCCCGCGCCGCAGGTCCCGCCGCCGCCAGACCGACGATCACGGCCAGCCAGGCGAGCCGGCGCAGTCGAGAGGTAGCCTTGATCTTTTGCATATCCGATTACCCGTGTCTAGTTATTGTTTTTCAGTTACTTAACCCTGAGCTTAACAATGTCTTCCGAACATAGAAAAGGCCCGCACATCCGCACGGGCCTCTCCCCGGCTCATTCATGAGCAATATGTTGGATCGGATCGACGAGCCGGCGCACTCAGTGCCCGCGCCGGCGACTGCTCGAGCTGCTCCGCCCGGAAGAGCGGCTCGACGAACGACTCGGCGCGCTGCGGGCCGATCCGCTCCGAGAGGAAGAAGGTGCGCGCCGCACCGACCCACTCGAGCGGGAGGGAGCGCTTCGCCCTTTCGAGGCGCTGCCCGAAGAACGGCTCGGCGCACGCCGCACCGATCCGCTCCGCGACGAACTGCCGGAGGAATGCCGCACCGCCCGGCTCCGCGACGAACTGCCGGAGGAATGCCGCACCGCCCGGCTCCGCGACGAACGTCTCGAAGACGAACGCACACTCCCTTTCGAAGAGCGCCCGGACGTTGACCGCCCGAATGACTCGGAACTCCGCGTAGACGACCCCCGGACGACGCCCCGGCTGCCGCTCGAACGCGAGGACGAACGCGCGCGGGTGGCGCTGCGTCCCGTCGTGCTCCGACCCTGGTTCCGGCTCGTCGAGCGCACGGTGCTTCGCGTGCGCCGCGTGCGGTCCGTCTTGCTCGCCGACGTCCCGGAAGAGCCGCTCCTCACGATGGTGCGCCCGCGCGAGCGTGTCGTAACCCGGGTATCGTCCCCCGCGCTCCGCCCGACGCCGCTCCGCCCGACGCCGCCCCGCCCGACGCCGTCCCGAACGTATCCGCGCGTCCCTCGGCGGCTGCTCGCGAGCGCCGTGCGCCCGAGTGTGCTGCCGCGCGGACGATAGAGCCGGTTCGGTCGTACTACCACAACCGAGCCTCCCCCGTAAT
>JALSSK010000425.1 GCA_026984335.1 Rhodothermales bacterium | reverse complement strand
ATGACGGGGTGGCGGCTGGGCTATCTGGCGGCGGAGCCGGCGATCACGAAAGCCGCCGCGAAGGTGCAGAGCCAGTTCACCTCCGCGCCGTGCAGCATCACGCAGAAAGCGGGCGTGGCCGCCCTCACGATGGACATGGAGCCGATCCGGGCAATGGCGGCCGCCTTCCGCACGCGTCGCGACTACGTGCTCGATCGCCTCGCCGCCCTCGACGGGGTGCGGTGCCCGAAGCCGGAGGGGGCGTTCTACCTGTTCCCCGAAGTGGCTGACTATTTCGGGCGAAAGACGCCGGACGGAAAGACCATCGAAGGGAGTGAAGACCTGTGCTTCTACCTTCTCGAAGCCCACGACGTGGCGCTCGTGCCCGGCCATGCCTTCGGCGCGCCCGGCGGCGTGCGCCTCTCCTATGCCGCCTCGATGGAGGACCTCGAGACGGCCATGGATCGGATCGAAGCGGGGCTGGCGGCGCTCCGATGACGTTCAATCCGTTTGGTGAGTTGAAGGATCCCAATCCTCATCGCTGCCTCCTTTTGCTCATCCCTCAATAAAAGCGTCATCCCGAGAGGAGCCCGAAGGGGGAGCCCGAAGGGCGGAGTCGAGGGATCTATGCGTCACGCCGGGCACGATGCCGGGCATCGAGCGACGCGCAGGAGGACGCGGAGCGTCCGGTGGGGCGTTCCCGCGCAGAGCATGGGAACGAGCGTTTCGGGAAGGATGCCGCCATCCTTCAAACGACCGGCCGTAGGGGCGGACCCGCGGGTCGCCCGCTGCGCTCGGATGGCACTCGAAACCGAGCAGTGACGTTCGGAACGCGGAGCGTTCACGTGGGCATTTCCACACGGGCGCGGCGGGAGCGCGTTTTTTCGGGGTGGAAGGTTATGAATCGGGCCGGTTGTGTGTTTAGGGGGCAAGGACGCCGAGGCGTCCGCACCGTGTCACATTCTCCCGAAGCGCCATGTCCAACGAAGCCCTTCCCTCCATCACGCCGGCGGGTGAGCCGGAGATCCGGTATCACGCGCCCATCCATCAATGGGACGAGGCGGATCGTCCCCGGGAGAAGCTCATCACGCGCGGTCCCGCCGCCCTCACCGACGCCGAACTGATCGCGCTCATCTTCGGCACGGGCACGCGGACGAAGGACGGCCCGGTCTCCGCCGTGCAACTCGGGCGGGCGCTCCTTCAGGCGTATCCTTCGCTCCACAACCTCTCGAAGCGTGAGATGAAGGAGATGACGCGCGTGAGGGGGTGGGACGGGCGAAGGCGGTGAAGCTCATGGCCGCGTTCGAAATCGGGCGGCGGGTGGAGTCGCAGCGTGGCGGCGAGCGGGTGCAGGTGCGCACGCCCGCAGACGTGGCCGCCGTCTACGGGCCGCTCATGCGCGACCTCAAGCGCGAGGTCTTCAAGATCGTCCTGCTCAATACCGCCAACTATGTCATCGGCGACGAGACGGTGAGCGAGGGCGGGCTGGCGGCGAGCATCGTCGAGCCGAGGGGCGTCTTCCGGAGGGCCATCCTCGAAAACGCCGCCGCCGTCATCTGCCTCCACAACCACCCTTCGGGCAACCCCGAGCCGAGCCGCGAGGACATCCGCGTCACGCGGCAACTCGTCGAGGCGGGGAAGCTCATGGGCATCCCCGTGCACGACCATCTCATCATCGCCGGGAACGGATACACCTCGCTCGCCGAACGCGGGCTGATGTGAGTTCAGAGCGAGAGCCGGACGACGACGGGGCGGTGGTCGGAGAGCGCGAAGGCGGGGACGTGCGCCGTGTGGATGCGCCACTCCGGGCTCGAGA
>JALSSK010000424.1 GCA_026984335.1 Rhodothermales bacterium | reverse complement strand
TCGACGCCGACGCCCGCACCGCCACGCTCTTCGTCCCGCCCCGCGACGCCCGCTTCGAGAGCGCCGCGCGACCGAACGACTTCCCCGGACGCCCCCTCGGCGACGACCCCGAGCTTGCCCGGCGCTCGGGCCTCGCCGACGTGCGCTCCATCGACGCGCTCGGCGACGCCGTAGCCGCGTGGGTGGCGAAAGGCCGCACGCTCCGCGTCGATGCCGGGCGGCGCGGCGTCGGACCGGTGGCGACGGGCTTCACGTTCGCGTGGTCGCCCGCCGTGGCGATGCTCTTTCACCTCCAACGGACGTATCCGGGGGCGCGCATCCGCGATGCCTTCCCCGCCGTGGCGCGCGTGCGGATGATCAAGGGGCCGGAGGAGATCGCGGCGATCCGGCGGGTGTGCGACCTCACCGTCGCGGCGATCCGGCACGCCGCCGCCTTCATCCGCGACGGCGTCACCGAGCGCGCGCTCGAAGCCGAACTCGAAGCCGCGTATAAGCGGGGCGGCGCACAGCGACTCGCCTTCGCCTCCATCATCAAATCGGGGCCGAACGCGCTGTGGCCGTGGCGCATCCTCGCCGCCCACTACGACCGCCGCAACCGCGCCATGCACGCGGGCGAGCTCGTCATCTTCGACGTCGGCACGGAGCTCGACTATTACGTCAGCGACGTCGGGCGCACCTTCCCGGTCTCGGGCCGTTTCACGCCCGAACAGCGGCGCATCCTCGCGATGGAGGTCGCCGTCGCCGACGCCGTCATCGCGGCGATCCGGCCCGGCGTCACCTTCGCCGAGTTGACCGGGGCCGCCCGCGCCGCCATCCCCCCCGCCGAGCGCCCATACATGCAGACCGGCCTCTACTTCGGCCACCACCTCGGCCTCAACACCGGCGACCCGAGCCTGCCCGACGCGCCGCTCGCGCCCGGCATGGTCTTCACCGTCGAGCCGTGGTATTATAACCACGACCTCGGCCTCGCGGTCTTCACCGAAGACGTGATCCTCGTCACCGAAGACGGCGCGGAGGTGCTCACCGCCGCCCTTCCCCGCACGCCCGAAGCGCTCGAACGGATGGTCGCCGCCCGCCGGTGAGCATGCGCCGGAGCCCGGCCGCCCCGGACAAAGATCGCGACGACCCCGAGCCGAAGCCACATTAATTATTCGTATCTTCTCCCCCCAGAACCTCTCACCGGAGCGATCTTGCCGTCGGATCGTCCGTTCCCTCGTTCTCGATCAGAGCAATCTATGTCTTCCGAATCCTTCTCGGAGACGCCTCCACTCCGCAGAAAACACCGGCGTCTGTCCCGCCGGATGCGTCATCTGATCTTCTGGCTTCTCATCACGCTGGCCGCTGCCGCCGTCGTGCTCATCGTCAAGTCCGGGCCGCAATACTTTCTCCTCGGGGCCGTCGTCTCGCTGCTCATGATCGTCGATCTGTACCTGAACGACCGCGACAGTGCGTGGAGCATCACCCCGCGGCGCCTCGGCAACCTGGCCTATTTCCTGTATTACGGCCTGATCCTTCTCAACATCGCCGCGACGGCCTACGGGCTGCTCAAGCTCAAATACCCCGGGCCGGGGCCGTGAGCCGCACCGGAAGCCGAACCACGCGCGAGGCGCGCGGTTCGAGGAGATGGACCGTTTCGCTGAGAGGGTGATGGCGGGGGCGCCCGCCGCCGAGACGATGCCGCTCGTGCAGGATCATCCGGACCGGTGCTCGGATTGCCGGGAGGAGTTTGAGGTGCTCATGGACGTCCTCCGCGCCGAGTCCTGAGCGCGCCCTCCGGCGGATGCGCGCCTATCCTTCCACGTCGCCCCGCGGATACGAACCGAGCACCTTCACGAACGCCGCGATCTCGCCGAGGTGATCGAGGGCGCGCTGTACGGCCTCGTCGGCCACCGATCCGGCAAGGTCGAGGTAAAAAAGGTATTGCCCCGGACTGCCGACGAGCGGGCGACTCTCGATCTTGAACAGGTCGATGTCGCGGAGGGCGAAGACGGCGAGGCTTTTGAAGAGGCCGCCCGGCACGTTCTCTCGCTGGGCATAGACGATGGACGTTTTGAGCGGAGCGCCGTCCGAGGCGGGCACGGGCGCGTCGGCTTCGCGGGCGAGGGCGAGGAAGCGCGTGAAGTTCCGGTGGTTGCTTTCGATGCTCTCGGCGAGGACGTCGAGGCCGTACTCGGCGGCCGCCTGCGCGCCGGCGATGGCGGCGGCGTCGCGCCGGGCCTCGGCGGCCACCATCTTCGCCGCGCCGGCGGTGTCGTAGGCGGGCACGGCCTCGGCGTGCGGCAGGCGCTCCCGCAAAAACGCCGCGCACTGCCCGAGCGCCTGCGGATGCGAGTACACCGCGCGCACGTCGGCGAGCGTCACGCCGGGGAGCGCCATCAGGCAGTGCCGCACCCGCAGGTGATGCTCCGCCGTGATCCGAAGGTCGCGCGCCCGGAGGAGGTCGTAGTTCACGTGCACGCTCCCGAAGAGCGAGTTTTCGATGGGGATGACGCCGCGCTCCGCCGCCCCGGAGGCCACCGCCTCGAAGACGGCCTCGAAGGTGGGGCACGGCGTGGGCTCGGCGCCCGGGAAGAGCGCGCACGCGGCTTCCTCACTGAAAGCGCCGATCTCTCCCTGAAAAGCAATCTTCATGACGGACGAAAAAGCTTGAGGTCTCGTTCGATACCGGATGCCGGGCGGGATGCCGGGCGGGATGCCGGACACGCGCCTGCCCTCACCGCGCCGCGCGGCGGCGACGCCGGAAGGGGATCACCAGCCCGTCCATGAACAGATGACTGAAGTACCCGACCACCGCCGCGCCGAAAAACGGCAACCCGGAGAGCGGACGTTCCGGAAAAAAGAGATACGGAAGGATGAGGAGCGGCGACGGGATCAGGAGCATCGCCCACCACGAATGCGTCCACCCCCGGTGCTTGCCGAGCACCGGAAGAATGGCAAACAGGCCGAGATAGGCCGCCTCCTCGAAGTTCTTCGTCGCGATCAGCACCACGTCGGCCACGAAAAAGATCGTATAGAAGAGGTTTTGCCCGACGGAGTTCGTGTCCACGTCGGGCCAGAGACCGAACATCAGGCAGAGCGCGAAGAGCGCCAGCGGATAGGCCGCCAGCTCGAGCGTCGTGAAGCGTTCATAGGCCGCATCCACGGAGAAGACGTAGATGAGCGCGGCGAGATAGATCGCGAAGAACACGGACGCGCCGGCGATATGTCCTCGATAGTTGGCCAAAGGTATAGGTGGTTTTCGTCATCGTACGGCGTGCGCGCGCCATTTACAGCACGATCTCTACCGCCTCTTCTCCTTCCGGCGGTTCTCGAGTCGAGATATAGTACTCGATATTCAGGTTGCGAACGTTGCTGAAGGGAAGCACAAAATAATGACCCTGGATTGGATAAAAGGCTTCCGATTCCAGGGGCAGCTTCGAATCCTCTCCTTTCCGATCCCGTGAAAGAGGGCGGCGCTGTGCCGATTGCCATATTATTCTGTCCAGTTTACCCGTCGCGTCAAAGAAAAAGTCAGACAGGATGCCCCAGTATAAAAAGGCTGAACCGGCTTGTTCGACCACCGCCGCGATAAAGACGTAGACAATCTGCTCTTCTTCAAATAATGTCCGGAGACGCTCGCGGGTTCTCTCCTCCTGAGGTATGCTAAAAGCCCGGGCCTCTCCCGTAAAGAGGTAATACCAGTCGTTGTCGAACCGCAGCGCATCCCGTCGAAGATCCAGCCTGTGCTTTCGCACGATCCAGTGTACGCCATACCCCAGTCCCATGCTTCCGAATGAGAGAAGTAAAAAATACAGGGAGATCGCAAAGGGGTTCTCGGAAACAGCTCTCAACGCTCTCATGCCCTCCCCGCTTTCGGGATGCGCCTGTCCAAGCAACAAGATCAAAATGGCGCCATAGTCAACGGATCTTCCGAAACCCTTCTCGACGAGCAGGATGCCAACCAGCTGCAAGGGGATAGCCAGCAATACCCCCCGAGTAATCTCATTGGGCACCGAAGAAAATGAAACAGGGCTTCTCCAAGAGAAACCCTTGCGATAGGCATAGCTCAACAATAGCCCCGGCAAAATCAGCAAAAAAACCAGTAAGGCCGGGAACGCAAGGTTCATTTCACTTTTCCCCTTTTGCAGGAGGACGCACCTCCGCCGTCAGACTACCCGCGCGTCTCAGATAAAACGTGTCCCCGTTAACCCTTAGAACCACGGACTTCCCTTTTCGAGCAGCTTCAACGAGTTGAGCAGCCTTATCGGCATCTGCCAGAATCCGGCGAACTTTATCGGACTGGGGCGCTTTCATAACCTTTCCAATTCGTTATGTTGATGAAGCATGCTACAAAATATCCTCTTCAAAGATGCAATTCCAAAAGATTTTCCCCATCCTTCAGAATAATGACCTTTTCTTTTGGAGGCAAAAAACTTACCACTCACTTCTCCGGCGCCATGCCGAACTCGCGCTCGACGAGATAGCGCACGGCGAGGTGGTAGCCCGCCGCGCCGAGGCCGCTGATCTGCCCGGCGCACACGGGGGCGATCATCGAGCGGCGGCGGAAGCGCTCGCGGGCGTGCACGTTCGAGAGGTGCACCTCCACCACCGGCACGGCGACGGCCGCCACCGCGTCGCGGAGCGCCACCGAGGTGTGCGTATAGCCGCCGGGGTTGAACACGACGCCGTCGAAGCCGCCGGTATGGGCGGCGTGGAGCCGGTCGATGAGCGCGCCCTCGTGGTTGCTCTGAAAAAAGTCGAACGCCACGTCGGGGAACGCCTCGCGCAATCCGGCTTCGAGGTCGGCGAGCGTGGCGCGGCCGTACGTCTCCGGCTCGCGAGCGCCGAGCAAATTCAGGTTCGGCCCGTTGAGTACGAGTATGTTCTTCATCGGCGTCTGCGCATGCGGCGTGAAACTCCGGCGGCTTCAATCCCCGGCGACCTCGAAAGATAAGCCGTCGTACCCGAGGTTGATCCCCTCGGGGAGACGGGCGTCCTCCTCGGCGTGGCCCACGTCGTGCGTCATGTGGACGAAGTACGTCTGCCGCGCTCCGATGCGCCGCGCCGTCGCCACGGCCTCTTCGATGGTGAAGTGGGTTTGGTGCGGGCGGCGCCGGAGCGCGTCGAGCACGAGCACGTCGAGACCGCGCAGGCGTTCGAAGGTCGCGTCGGGAAGGTAATTCGTATCGGTCAGATAAGCGAAGCGTCCGATGCGATAGCCGAGGATGGGCAGGTCTCCGTGCCGGGCGTCGAGCGGGGTCACGCGGACCGCCGCGCCCGTCCCGTACCGGCTCTCGACCACGAAGGGCGCCTCGACCTCGTGGAGCGAGAGGTTCGGCACGCCCGGGTACGTCCCGTCGCAGAAGATATACGCGAACATGCGGCGGAGCACGGCGGCGGTGTTGTCGCGGGCGAAGCACGGGATGGGCCGCCGGTTCTCGAAGAAGAACGGCCGGAGGTCGTCGAGCCCCACGATGTGGTCGAAGTGGTGATGGGTGAAGAGCACCGCGTCGATGCGGCGGAAGCCTTCGCGGAGGGCCTGCGCGCGGAAGTCCGGCCCGGCGTCGATGAGGACGGTCAGGCCGCCGGCTTCGACGAGGCAGGCGCAGCGCGTGCGGCGGTCGCGCGGGTCGGCGGAGCGACAGACGGGGCACGCGCACCCGATGACGGGCACGCCGGTGGAGGTCCCCGTGCCGAGGAGCGTCACGGTCAGCGGCGGGGCGTCAGCCATCCTCGCCCTCCTCCACCTCGACGGTCGCGCGCCGCGCCCACGCCGCTTCGAGCGCCTTCCGCACGGCGGGGCGCAGGTAGACCGTCTCCACGGGCAACTCGCGCAGCGCCTCGGCGAGCACGGCCAGGTGCGCCTCGGGCGGATGCCGTTTGTTGAGCACGACCACCTCCTCGTCGTCCACCTTGCAATACCCGCCCCGGAAGTTGCCCTGCTCGAACCGCACGTGCAGCCCCATCCGCCGCACGGCGTCCTCCAGCTCCCTGACGATCTGCTTCGTTTTCATCGCTTCACTTTCGAGACTCGAAGTCCGCTCGCATGGCGTTTGAACGTTGGGGCGTTGAACGTTTTAACGCGCTAACGAGTAAACGCGCCAACGCAATCCATCGACCCAAACCCTCCATCTCCGCCCATGTTTCACGGCGCTGACCCGCCGTCCGGCGAAGCTTCTTCGACGGGGAGGCCTTCCATCCGCATGATCTTCAGCGCATTCGAGGTCGGGCACGGTCCGGGGCGGAGGCGATAGTCGAAGGCCATGCGCCCGTCGCGCACCTGCTCGCGGAAGTGGAAGTTGTGGATGCCCTCGACCTCCTCGGCCAGGTGCACCAGTTCGAGGTCGTGCGTCGAAATCGCGCCGACGCCGTGCCCGTGGGCGAGCGCCCGCACGAAAGCGCGGCTGCCGATGAGCCGCTCCCGGTTGTTCGTGCCCCGGAAGATCTCGTCGATGAGGAAGAAGAGGGGGTACGGATGAGCGGCTTCGAGGGCCTGAAGGAGCGCCTTCAAGCGGCGCACTTCGGCATAAAAATACGAGATGCCGTCGTTGACCGAGTCGGCGACCTGAATGCACGTGAAGAGGCGGAAGGGGATGGTGCGGAGCGCGGCGGCGTCCACGGGGCCGCCCGCGAAGGCGAGGCACAGATTCACGCCGAGGGTGCGGAGAAAGGTGCTCTTTCCCGACATGTTCGACCCCGTGATGAGGGCGATCTCGCCGAGGTGACGAATCGTAAAGTCATTGCGCACCTTCACGGCTTCCGGCAAAAGCGGATGCCCGAGCGCCTTTCCTTCGAAGAGCGGCGGCGGCGCACCGGCGGCCTCGGGGAGCACCTCCGGCAGCGCATAAGCGGGGTGGAGCCCGGAAAAGTTGGCGAGCGAGGAGAGGGCTTCGAGTTCGTACCACGTGTCGAGCCACGCGGGCAGCTTCCTCCGCATCGCCGCCTTGTACCGGTCGAGGCGATAGGTGAAAAACAGGTCCCACGGCATCAGCGCATTGAGCGCCAGCCAGACGATCTCGCTCTTCTGCGAGCTTGCCGCCGCCGCGATCCACGTGATGCGCCGGAGCTCGGCCGAGGGTTTGCGCCCGGCGCGGCAGAAAGGGGCGCACAGCCACGCCAGCCGTTCGTGTTTTCCGTACCGGTATTTTTCCAGAAAGAGGAGCACCGCCCGAAACCGGCTGAGCGTGTTGAGGAGATAATCCGCCTCGTCGAAGAGATGCCCGTAGTCGCGGTGGCGGAGGAGGTAGATCCACGCATAGAGGGTGAGCGTGAAGATCCACCACGGCGGAGCGAGACCGGAGAAATGGAGGACGGCCAGGGTGAGGTTGACCGCCGCGAGCGCGCCGAGGAAGGCGAGCCACGGCAGGAGCCTCCCGCGATCCTCACGGCCCAGCCAGGCAAGCAGCCCGGCGCCGTCCCACCGCGCGTCCGGGCGCTCGGCTACGAGCGCGCCGTTGAGGGCGAGGCGGTCGCGGAAAGCCGAGAGCGGCGCAAGCTCGCGCACGAGGACCTGCCGACGGGCGATGCGCTCCGGGTCGGGGATCGTCGTCAGGAGCCACGACCGCAGTCGTTCGCTCCCCCCTTCCGAAACGGCGGTGTCGAGGAGATGAAGGAGTGAGCGTTCCCCGGTCAGGTTGAGATCCGTCTCGAAGGGGTGCGTCTCCGCTTTCGGGACGGGACGCGGCGGAGGGAGCGCGTCCCAGTCGAGCGCGGCGCGGGCCGCGTGCGCCGCCTTGATGCGCCGGTAGATCCGATGCCGCGTCAGGCTCCGGAGCACGCGCCGGTGCAGCGCGACGGCGGCGACGAACGCGACGCCACAGGCAAGCGTCAGCCCCACGAACACCGCATGGCCGGTCTGATAGGCTCCGAAGGCCGCCGCCATGCCCGCCAGCACGATGCCGAGCCGCACCCACGAGTACCGGCGGCTGAGCCGGTCGAGGGCGGCGACCTTTCGGTCGAGCCGCGCCACCTGACGGTGAAGGGCATCCGGGAATGGCTGTCGAGCAGTGGTCATCGATGCGCGGGGCAGGGGAAAACGAGAAGGTCGGAAATGCGCAGGCGGCGTACGGCCGGGTGTGCCTCGGGCCGATGCCGCACGGCGTCCGCCGGCGCCCCGAGGATCCGCTTCGTTTGCATCGCTTCACCCTCCTTGCCCGAGCGCGCCGGAGCGTTTACCCGGGTGCGCGCTAACGTTCCAACAAACGCCCCGAGGCAATCCATCGACCCAAACCCTCCATCTCCGCCCATGTTTCACGGGGCTGACCCGCCGCCCGGCGGAGCCTCTTCGACGGGGAGGCCTTCCATCCGCATGAGCTTCGGCGCCTTCGAGGTCGGGCATGGACCGCCGCACACCGCCTCGCGGAAAGGCGCGTCATGCGTTTCGAGGAGGCGTCGGGGAGAGCGTTGAATCAAGGGATGATTTTGAGTCGCGACGAGACCCGGGCCCCTCCCGTCACGGGCG
>JALSSK010000423.1 GCA_026984335.1 Rhodothermales bacterium | reverse complement strand
CACCGGAACCCGCCCCGACGGGCGCGTCCTCGACGACAAGTACATGCCGTGGACCAGCCTCAAGAACCTGCCGGATACGGAGATCGAAGCCCTCTACCGCCACCTCCGGACGCTCGCCTCCGAACCGGCGGACCCGGAGACCTGAATGCCCGGCGGATGGCGCGAGGTCATCTTTGTTGCGCCATACGCTCGAACGGACTTGTTTCGCGCCCGCTTCCCGAGAAAAAAACGAGTTCCCGAACGACACCCGCTTGCTTCGGACTTCCGGCGTGCGTTATCGTGCCCCTGTCACCCGGCGGATGCATGAGGGCTCAGGGTTATGATCGATCGATGGAAGCAGGTCCGTCTCGGCTCGCGGGGAAGGACGCGGCTGACGGCAGCGGCGCTGGCGTTCACGCTGGCGTTCGCGGGGGCCGGATGCGGTTCCGAACCCAAAGGCGGCGGCGAGGAGCCCTTCGCCGCCGAGAACGTCGCGCTCGACGTGCCGCCGGGCGGCGCGGCCTTCACGCCCGCGCTCGAAGGCCCCCTCCGGATCATCAGCGCCACGCCGTACGGTCCGATGGCATCGCGCTCGCCGGACGTGGTCGTGTCCGTGACCTTCAGCCGCCCGATGGTCCCGCTCGGCGAGGCCCCGCCCGTTTCCCCCGGCGCGCTCACGCTCGATCCGCCCGTGGCGGGCGCGCTCCGGTGGGTGGGCGCGCAAACCCTCGTCTTCGCCCCCGAGGCGCCGCTCCCGCGCGCGACCGCCTTCCGCGCCGTCGTGCGCCCCGGCCTCGCGGCCCTCGACGGCGAAGCGCTCGCCGAGCCGTTCGGGTGGACCTTCGAGACCCCCCGCCCGCGCCTCGAAGCCTCCGAGCCTTCCGACGGCGCGCGCTTCGTCGCCCCCGAGGCGGTCGTCCGCCTCCGCTTCAACCAGCCGCTCGACACCACGCGCGCCCGGCCCTTCGTTCGGCTCTTTCTCCGAACCGCCGCCCGCCCCGAGGTCCCGACCACGCTCTCGGCGGAGGAGGACGGCCGGACGCTCGTCCTCACTCCCCTGCGACCCCTTCCGAAGGGCCAATCGTTCGAAATCGAGGTGCGGGCAGGCCTGCCGGCGCGCGAAGGTCCGCTCGGCATGAAACGTGACGCTCGCGTGCGCTTCGAGACGTACGGCCCCCTCACACTCGTCGACGTGAGCCGGCCGAGAAACTGGTGGGAGGAACGAACCGAGGCGTTCGACCCCTCGCGCGGCATCACGCTCACCTTCTCGAACCCCGTCCGTTTCGGCGACCTCCGCCGGGCGCTCTCGTTCGTGCCCGGGGCGGCGTGGCCGCCGGGCGTGGAGGCGCAGGACGAGAACGTGAGCGAGGTCCACACCCTCCCCGTGCGGCTCCTCCCGGAGACGCGGTACACCGTCGTCGTCTCGAACCTCACCGACGTGTTCGGGCAGACGCTCGAAGAGGCCCGGCGGTCGTTCCGCACCCGGGCCTTCGAGCCGAAGATCGACATGCCCGAGGGCTTGCTCGTCGTCGAAGCCGGGGAGGAGCACGCGCTTCCGGTCCACGTGACGAACGTCGCGCAGGCGTGGGTGGGCATGCGACGGCTCGCACCGGAGGAGATCGTGCCCAACCTCCGCGTGTATGACGACGCGCACTATTATGAGCCCCTGCCGGAAGGGATCGCCGCCCCGGCGGTGGTCCCGGCCGGGCGGCGGTTCACGTTTCCCGTGGAGAAAAACACGCCCGCCGTCCTCCCGCTCCGCCTCGACTCGCTCCTCACCGGCGGCGCGGGGGTGGTGGCCGTCCACGTGCGCGCCGAA
>JALSSK010000422.1 GCA_026984335.1 Rhodothermales bacterium | reverse complement strand
TTCGATGGCGATGGACGACGAGCGAGGACGGATCCGTGGAGAGATTCCCGCGACGGAGCCGGAGACCTCCGGGGCGGGGCGGGCGAGGCTGCGGCAGGTGCGGGACTGGGTGATCGTGTTTGTCGTGGCGCTCGTGGCCGCGCTCACCATCCGCACGTTCGCGTTTCAGGCGTTCCGCATCCCCTCGCCCTCGATGGAGAAGACCCTGCTCGTGGGAGACTACGTGCTCGTATCGAAGCTCCACTACGGCCCGCGTCTCCCGTTCACGCTCGGCGTCCCCCTGACCGAATGGTATGTGAAAGGGGTGCAACTGCCGTATTTGCGCCTGCCGGGCTTCTCCACGATCCGTCGCGGCGACGTGATCGTGTTCAACTATCCGGCCGAGGACGGCCCCATCGACCGGAAGCAGCATTATGTGAAGCGGCTCATCGCGCTGCCGGGCGACACGTTGAGGATCGTCGACAAGGTGACGTACATCAACGGGAAGGAGATGCCGATGCGGGACGAGATGCAGCAGAGGTGGGTCGTCGAGGCAGAGCCGGGGCGGCCGTTCCCGGTCGAGCGGCTGCGGGCGCGCGGGGGCGAGGTGCTCGCCGGGCGCCCGGGGCGGGGCGCGTCCGGGCGCATCGCCGTGGAAGCCACGCGCGCGCTGGCCGAGGAGGTGGCTTCATGGGACGCCGTCGCCTCCGTCGCGCCGTACGTGCTGCCGCCCCACGCCGGGCTCCGTGTGCGGACGTTCCCGCCCGGCAGCGGCTTCGGCCCCGACTTCTACGGCCCGCTCTACGTCCCCGCCCGGGGCGACACCCTCACCCTCACCGCCGCCAACTGGTCGGCCTTTCTGCCCATCATCCGCCGCTACGAAGGCCACGACGCCCGCCGCATCGACGACGACGTCTTCGAGATCGACGGCAAGCGGACCCGCCGGTACGTCGTCGAACAGAACTACTTCTTCGTCATGGGCGACAACCGCGACAACTCCCAGGACAGCCGGGTGTGGGGCTTCGTGCCGGAGGATCACCTCGTCGGGAAGGCGGTCCTGATCTATTTCTCGTGGGATCGGGCGCGCAGGAAACCCCGCACGGACCGTCTCCTTCGCGTCATCCACTGACGGCCGGAGGCCGCCTCGTCGGTCGGGTGGAAACGGCGTCAGTCGCCGATGCCGCGCAATCGGTCGAAGCGTTCCTGCTGGGGCGAGCCGGGCGGCACGTCGTAGGGGTGCGCCGGAAGCTCGACCCTGCGAAGCACCGGATAGCGCGCCTGGTGCTCGAACGGCGTCGGATGGCCGTACGTCTCCTGACCGATGACGAGGACGGTCGTGCCCTGCTTGAGGATCTTGCCCTGCGTGGAGCCGACACCGTGGCCCTTCGTGGTCTCCCAGGGGTCGGCCCAGTCATAGATCCACTTCGCGTCGTCCTCGACGAGCCGGACGCATCCGTGGCTCTGCGGCCCGCCCGTGGGCATGGCATACTGGTGAATGTGGATGCCCCGCTCTTCGAAAAAGTTGAACACCCAGTACATCTCCCACGGCTCTCCGGGCGGGCTCAGCGACGAGATGCGATACTTCTCCTTCCAGTTGAAATTGTACCGTCCGTTCGGCGTCGGGGAGGTCTCGGCTCCCGTGCTCACGATGCCCCACCGGACGAGCTTGCCGAATTCATACGCCGCCCACGCCTGAATCTTTTTGTCGATGATGAAGAGCTTGTCGAAATCCCTGCCGCCGGCGTAGAAATGGGGAAACGGGCTGTACGCGCAGAAATTGAGGTCGAAACGGTCGGGAACGACGAGCGTGTCGCCGATGTGCATGAAGGCGATGAGCTTGCGATTGAGCAACTCGACCAGGCGCGCCCGCTTTTGCCCGAGGTCGAGGTCGCCGTCGCCGAGGACCTTGTAGAGCGTGTTCCGCGCCAGCACGTTGTTCTTCCGGCTGCTGTACAGCACGTAGTATTCGTAGTGGACCTCGGGCATCGCGTCGAGGTTCGCGGCGCACGGTTGAAGAATCTCTTTCAGCGCCGGCTGGTTGATGTAATATTGGGCCGAAGCCTCACCGGCAGCCGTCGTCCCGAGCAGGACGAGGAGAAAGAGCATGCGAGACGCGCGGATTTTCATGAGGCACAACCGTTTTTGCGGCCGGGTGCGAAGAGCGGTTTTCCGCCGACCCGGCAATTTTGATACCTAGCACGACCGAGCCGCAGCGGTGTTTCCGTTTTCGCTTCGGTGCGCGCGTTTGAGCGTCGGATGCCGACGGAGCAGGGGCCTGAAATCTGCCGCTTTAAGCAGCGTGAGGGGGGCGTCATCCGGGGCTGCGTGAACAACTGGTCAAGGCTTGTGGGAGAAAAAGAAACGTCCTATTATCAGACACACCGCTTCTATTGCCGTTATGGCGCTCACGTTTCGGCCCCTTTGAACGGAGCCGAATAGAAAGCAATCATCACTCTGCCTTTGCCGGCGACGGATGCGTGAAAAAGACGTTTCCGTAACCGACGTGGCGGAGCTTTGCCGGTGAGGTTCAACGGATGGGAGCGGGTCCTTTATCGATCAGGCGGTGGGAGAACGCGCGTATGGGAGAGGTGGTCATGACGCCCCGGCGGAAAAGCCTCTGGCGGGTGTTCTATACCGCCCCGAGGGCGGAAAAGAAGAGCGCCTCGCGGCTGGAGGAACAGGGGATCGAGGTGTTTTTGCCCACCCGGGTCGCCATCCGGCAATGGAAGGATCGGAAGAAGAAAGTCGTCGTTCCGCTCTTTCCGAACTATCTCTTCGCCCACGTGGACGAACGGGAGCGGCTTCAGGTGCTCCGGACGTCGGGCATCGTGCGGTGCGTGTCGTTCGGCGGCGCGCTCGCCGAGGTCTCCCCGGAGGAGATCGAAAACCTCCGGATCACGCAGAACGACCCGGGGCGTCTCGAACCGCTTACGTTCCCCATGCCGAAGGAGGGCGCGCGCGTGGTTATCGAGGAAGGGCCGTTGCGGGGGCTGAAGGGCGAGGTCGTCTCGCACCGGGGGCAGACCCATCTCGTGCTCACCGTGCCGTCCATCCGGCAGGCCGTCCGGATCAACGTGCCCGCGGCGTGGACGAAGCCCGTGCCGGAAGAGCCCCGAACGACCGTTTAGCGCGCCTCGGCGACGTCGCTCACGCGACGGGCTCCGGGATGCGAAAGACCTTTGCGTGCCAGGAGCGCCCCGCCGGTTTCTCGAAGCCGCCCTCCCGCAGCGCTTGCACCGACGTGATGCTCGGGTCGAAGACGGTCGTGGCCGCCGTCACCGCGCCCGAGCGGACGCGCTCGCGGAAGGCCGGGCGCGGGAGGCTCCTGATGACGCCGCCGACGTCGCGAAAAAGCACCTCGAGCGTGGAGAGAAAGCCGATCGAGAGCGCCGCAAAGGCCTCCTTGACCGTCTGAATCGAGGCGTCGATCCCGCAACCCGAGAGCTCGCCGTCGGGAACGAAGCCCGCCACGAGGAGAAAGCGGTCGTGAAGCATCAGCGCCTCACCCCGAACGCGATGCCCGTGGGCGGTCCATTGCGCGAAAAAGGGTTGCAGGCGTTCGAGCAGGCGGCTCTGTTCGTCGGGGGAAAGCGGCCGGTCCGCAACGTAGATCCAGAGCGAGGCGTCTTCCGGGAAAGCGGGGAAAAACGGATTCTTCATGGGAAGCGTTTCAGGTTGTTGGGGTCGGTGTACGGTGGCACTATCTCCACACAATCGCGGCTATTACGCCATGCGTCTCGAAAGGATCGGACCTACGTTGACGTTTCGTCACGAGCCGTCCGTCCGCGCGGCTGCGCATCCTTCGCAAAGCGTTGACTGGCAACCGGCCGTGTGGTACCTTAGTTCGATAAGATAATATTTTATGCCGCGCCTTCTGCTGCTCCGTAGCCGGTGGGCAAAAGGCCCTTCTTGAAGCGCTCACGTCACCATTACCAGATGCCGATGCAAACCCCCAGGATGGACGCTCCTCTTCCCTCGCATGGTCAGGGTCCCGTGCCGCCGCTCGCGGACCCGTTCATGCGGGAGCCTGCCGGATACTATCATTCGGTGAAAAACAGCAAGGATCAGTTCCGCGAGTTGCTCGACATCCTCTATCGCGGCAAGTGGATCATCCTTGTGGTCTTCGCGGTGGTGGTCGCCCTCGCGGCGGCCTATACCTATACGGTGGCTCCCGAGTATGAGGCGTACAGCCTGGTTCACATCAACTCGAAGGGCTCGTCGGACCTGAGTTCGGTGCTCGGCTTTGGCGGCAGCACGTCGTCGTGGTGGGGGCAGAACCGTGAGATTGCCAATGAAATGGTCGTGCTTCAGCAGTCGCTTCCCATGGCCGAGCGTGTGGCCGAGGAGTTGATGGAACTGGGGACGGTGCCCGAGACGGGCGAGCCGCTGACGATCCTCCAGACGCCCGAGGGCATGGAACCGCTCACCAAAGAGGATGTGGCGGCGCTCGTCCAGATGCGCATCCACGTGGCGCAGGAAGGCGAAGACGTGGACGTCGTGCGCGTGACGGCGACGAGCACCGTGCCCGGGGAGGCGGCGCTCCTGGCGAACCTGTACACGGAGGAGTTCCGGCGTCGGACGCAAGAGACGAGCCGGGCGCGCGTGGCCGCCTCGCGCAAGTTTTTGCAGGAACAGGAGGCGAAACTCTCCGCCGACCTGGCCGCGCTCGAAGACCGGGTGCGCTCGTACATGAGCCGCGAGGGGGCCGTGGCGCTTGATCAGGAGGCGGAGGGGACCGTCTCGCAGATCGCCCAGCTCGAAGCGATGCGCGACGAGGCGCGCGTCGAGCTTCAGATGAAGCGGGCGTCGCTCTCTTCCCTCGAAGAAGAACTGGCCCGGATCGAGCCGCGCATGGCCCAGCGCGTGGCCTCCGGCGTGGAGAAGGAACTCGAACTGGCGCAAAGTCGCCTGGCCGAGCGCGAAGTGGAGCGCGACCGCATTTACCTTAAAAACCCGGAATTGCGGAACGGCCCGCCGAACGAACAGCTGCAACTCATCAACGAGGAAATCGCGCAACTCCGCGACAAGATCGATCGGCTCTCGAAACAGTACGTGAGCGAAGTGATGGCGCTGGGCGGCGTCGATATGTCGAAAGACGGGAGCGGCCTCGAATACATCGCCCGGCTGAATCGCCAGATCGTGGATGACCGCATCGCGCTGACGGGGCTGGAGACCAAAGTGCAGGTGCTCGACCAGCGGCTGAACGAATACAGCGCCAAGCTCCGCAACCTGCCCGCGCAGTCTATTCAGCTGGCGCAGCTCACGCGCGCCCAGCAATCGACCGAGCGGATGTACCTGTTCATCGTCGAAAAGCTTCAGGAAGCGCGGGTGGCGGAAGAGTCCGAACTGGGCTACGTGGACATCATCCGGCGCGCGCTGGTGCCGACCTATCCGGTGCGCCCGAAGAAGATGCGCACGCTTGCCATGGCGATCGTCCTCGGCCTGATGTTCGGCGTCGGCCTGGCGATGGCCCGCATCAAGCTCGACCGGCGCATCTACCGGCCCGAAGACCTGCGCGAGATGGGCTACACGGTCCTCGGCCTCATCCCGAAGATGGACCAGATCATCAAGGAGGACTTCTCCGGAAAAGAGACGATCACGCTCGACGGACGAAAAATCAGCACGAGCCTGGTCTCGTTGCTCACGCCGATGTCGCCCATCGTCGAGGCCTACCGACAGGTTCGGACGAACATCCACTTCAGCCGGCCCGACACCATCGTGCAGACGCTGCTCCTGACGAGCGCCGGCGCGGGGGAAGGCAAGACCGTCACGGCGTGCAACCTGGCCGTCGTCATGGCGCAGTCCGGGCGCAAGACGCTCCTCATCGACGCCGACCTCCGGCGCCCGCGCGCGCACAAGGTGTTCGGCCTCAACCGGAATCCGGGTCTCGTCGAGCTGCTCTTCGAGCACGGCGAGATCGACATCGAGCGCTTCGCCACCGGCATCGACGATCTGTACATCATCCCCGCCGGTGCGATCACGCCGAACCCGTCCGAACTGCTCGGTTCGCGCCGGATGCGCGAACTCATCGCGCAGCTCCGGCAGCACTTCGACATGATCATCTTCGACACGCCGCCGGTGATGGTGGCCACCGACCCGGTGCTGCTCGCCACCCAGTGCGACGCCACCATCGTGGTGACGGCGGCCGGCCGCGTCGAGACGTACGAGCTCGAACAGAGCATGGACGCCCTGAAGAACGTCGGCGCCGTGGTCATCGGCAACCTGCTCAACGGCTTTGACGCTTCGATGGCCCACGGGTACAAGTACAAGTACAAATATTACAAGTACGGATACGGGAACAAGTACGGAAGCTATTACCGTTCGGCCCCGTCCGAGTCCGAGTCCTGATCGCCTTCGGGCGCGCCCGGGCCGTTTCGTTTCCATGTGAGGAGAGAGGCTGATTGATGGACGCCTCCGCACTCGATATACCGGCTCTGAACCTGCGCTTCGAAGGCGCGTCGCCGGAGACGATCCTCGGATGGGCCTGGCGGACGTTCGGACCGGAGATCGCCGCCACGTCTTCGTTTCAGACCCAGAGCGTGCCCCTCCTGCACATGATCGCCCGGGTCGCGCCCGAGATGCCGGTCTTCTTTCTCGACACCGGGTTCCACTTCCCCGAGACCCTCGCCTTCCGGGATCGTTTGCGCGAGCGCTTCGGGCTGAACGTGGCGGCGCTCGCGCCGGAGGACGGGCACGAAGCGTTCCGCCGCCGCCACGGAGACCTCTATCGTCGCGACCCCGACCTGTGCTGTTTCATCAACAAGGTAGAGCCGCTCGAGCGCGCCATGAAAGGCATGCGGGCGTGGATCAGCGGCATCCGCCGGGATCAGACCCTGCACCGCGCGGAGACGCCCCTCGTGAGTCTCGGGCCGGAGGGTCGGGTGAAGGTGTGCCCCCTCGCCGGATGGTCGCGCCGCGACGTGTGGCGGTACCTTCACGAACACCGGCTGCCGGAGCATCCCCTCCTGAAGAAAGGCTACCTCAGCATCGGATGCGCGCCGTGCACCCAACCGGTAGCCGACGGCGCGGGCGAGCGGGACGGCAGGTGGTCGGGGCGGCAAAAGACCGAGTGCGGCCTGCATCTGACGGAAAGACGATCGGTGAAAACGACCTCGGGAGGCGAAAGAGATGGCGTCTGACGTGCGTACGGTGCTCATAACGGGCGGGTGCGGCTACCTCGGGTCCCGGTTGATCCGCGACCTCGCCGCCGATCCGCGCTTCGAAACGCGGGTTCGCATCCTGGACAACCTGCAGAACGAGGGCTACCGCGCGCTGATGGATCTGCCGGAGCGGGGACGCTTCGAGTTCATCGAGGGCGACGTGCTCGACCGCGCCACGCTGAAGCTCGCCCTGCGCGGCGTCGACGCCGTGGCGCATCTGGCGGCGGTGGTGCGCACGCCCATGAGCTTCGACCAGCCGCGCTGGGTGCAGCAGGTGAACCACTGGGGCACGGTCGCGCTCGCGGAGTCGTGCCTGGAGCAGGGCGTGCGGCGCTTCGTCTACGCCGGCAGCGCGGCGGTCTACGGCCCCGGCGGCCCCTTCACCGAAGCCGACCCGTGCCGCCCGCAGGGCGCCTATGCCCAGTCGAAACGGCAGGCGGAAGAGGCCCTGGCCTCGGCGGCGGAGCGCGGCCTGCGGCCCACGTGCCTCCGCCTCGCCACCCTCTTCGGACACGCCCCGGTGATGCGGTTCGACGCCGTGGCCAACCGCTTCGCCTATCTGGCGGGAACGCGTCGTAAGATCACCGTCTTCGGCAAGGGAAAGCAACGCCGATCCTTCGTCCACGTCCAGGATGCGAGCGCCGCCATACGTTTGAGCCTCGCTCATGGCGACCTGACCGAAGGCCGGACGCTCAACGTGGTGGGCGAGAGCTGCTCGATCCTCGAACTCGCCGAAGACGTTTTGCTCGTCCAACCCGAAACATCTGTGCATTTTACCGAGCAGGACATCCGAACACACCTGAACCTGGAGGTCGAGGGCGAAGCGCTTCGGGAACTTGGTTGGCGCCCGCGCCACTCCCTCCGGGAAGGCTTGCGGGAGGTGATCGACGGCTTCGCCGGCGTCCACCGCCCCGATATCTCGTTGCACACCTATGAAGAGTGAGGCGATGAGGCGGTGCAGCCCGTGAAGATTAAAAGTTTTAGCCATACATGCCGAAGGAGCCCCTCGCCGTGAGCGCCGTCATGCCTGCCTATAACGAGAGCGGCCGCATCGCCGCCGCCGTCGAAGCCGTGCGGCCGTACGTGGACGAAGTGCTCGTGATCGACGACGGGAGCACGGACGCGACGGCGCGGGAGGCCGCCCAGGCCGGGGCGCGCGTGCTCCGGCAGGCAGAGAACCGGGGCTACCTCGCGGCGATCAAACGCGGCTTCGCCGAGGCCCGGGGCGCCGTCGTCGTCACGGTCGACGCCGACGGCGAGATGCCGGTCGAGCGCATCCCCGACCTCGTCCGCCCCATCGCCGAGGGCAGGGC
>JALSSK010000421.1 GCA_026984335.1 Rhodothermales bacterium | reverse complement strand
CTTCGGCGAGGACGCCTTCACGTACACCGTCGAGGACGGCTTCGGAGGCGCGGCCACGGCCACGGTCACCGTCACCGTCGCCCCCGTCAACGACGCGCCCGCGCCGCCGGAACTTACGACGCCCGAGGACGGCGCCGACCTCCTCATCGAAGGCAACCCGGGGGATCCGCTGCTCATCGCGTGGACGCCCGTCGAAGATCCCGAGGGCGACGCGGTCTCATATACGTGGGAGTTGGCGGCCTCACCCGGCTTCGACGAGGTGCTCCACCGGGAGAACGCCGGGGTGGCCTCCCAGGCCGAGGTCGACATGGGCGTCGTGGCGGCGCTCCTGACGGCGCAGGGCGTCGGGCTCCACGAGACGGCCACGTTCTTCCACCGCGTCGTCGCCTCCGACGGAGCGGCAGAGACGTCCGGCCCGGCCTTCTCGGTCATGCTCACCCGTGGCAGCATCGTGGGCGTGACGCCGGAAGAAGAGCCCCCCGCGGCGCTCGCGCTCGCGCAAAACTACCCCAACCCTTTCGCCGGCACGACGCGCATCGCCTTCGAGGTGCCTTTCGGCGAGCGCGGCCCGGTCCGTCTGAGCGTCTTCGACATCCAGGGACGGCGCGTGGCTACATTGACGCACCGGCCCCTGCCGCCCGGGCGGCATGAGGTGATATGGAACGGACATGCCGAAGACGGGCGCCCCCTCGCCAGCGGGCTGTATCTGTACCGGATCGAACACGGCGCGCGACAGATCACCAGAACCATGACCCTCATCCGATAACGGTATGCGCGCCTTTGGGATAACGGTCCTGGTCTTGTGCATGGCGTCGTCGGCCCTGCCCGCCCACGCGCAGCAGACGCGCGCGACGGTGGTGGAAGAGATCCGGCAGGCCTACGAGCGGCTGGATTATGCGGAGGCCGAGGCGAAGGCGCACGAGGCCCTCGCCACGAACGCCGACTTCACCGTCGATCAACTCGTCGAGATCCATACCTTGCTCGCGCTCATCGCCTTCTCCGACAACCGGGAGGCGGAAGCGCGCGCCCAGTTTCTTTCGGCGCTGACCCTCAACCCCGACCTGGAGCTCGATCCGCTCCTCGTCTCTCCGAAGATCCTCACCTTCTTCGACGAGATCAAACGGAGCCGGCAACGCGCGACGCCGGAAGAGGACCCCGCCGCCGCCATCCGATACGTGCGCGTCGAGGATCCCCGGGCGGCGGCGGCCATGCGCTCGCTCCTGCTGCCCGGCTGGGGCCAACAGTACAAGGGACAGAAGACGAAGGGCTGGATCCTGACCGGTCTGTGGGGCCTCGCGGCCGCCGGGACCGCGGCGGCGCACCTCCGCCGAAACCGGACCCGCGACGCCTACCTCGCCGAAAACAACCCCGACCTCGTCCCGGCGCGCTACGACACCTTCAACACCTGGCACAAGGTCCGGAACAACCTGGCGCTGGCGACCGCCCTCCTCTGGGCCTACAGCTATTTCGACGCGCTGCTCGTGCGTCCCGCTCCGCCCGGGGGCCGCCGCCTGCGGCTCACGGCCGATCCATTCACGGCGCACCCCCGCCTCTCCCTGCGCCTCCGCTTCTGAACGACCGGACCCGGCGGGTCTCTTTCCGCTCGAAGGAACGGCGGACGTCGCGCCGTTCCCGGATGACCGCGCAGGCCCTCCCCCCGTCTCCGCGCAATCCATGCGCAGAGACGTCCCCATCCTGCACACGGGATTTCTTTCCTCCCCTATGGCCCTCCCAAAACACTTGTTTTTCAGCTTTTCATGGCCGTTTCTCGGGCGATCTTGAAATCCTGTGGAAACGCGCTGATCCCGGCATGGGGATT
>JALSSK010000420.1 GCA_026984335.1 Rhodothermales bacterium | reverse complement strand
TGCCGGCGAGGATGACGGCGATGTTGACGCCCCAGAAGAGGAGGAAACAGCCGAGCTGTCCCCACGAAAGGCCGATGACGGGGAGGAGGTCGGCGGGGCCTGCGGGCTCGAAGCCGAAGATGACGGCGTGCAGCGTGTAGATGGCCGCGCCGCCGATCCACGTCTGTATGCCGAACCAACCGCAGGCCACGAGCGCGCGCATGAGCGCCGGGACGTTCGCGCCGAGCGTGCCGAAAGACGAGCGGAGGAGCACCGGGAACGGGATGCCGTACTTCGTGCCCGCGTGCGCGTTGAGGATCATCGGGACGAGGACGATCAGGTTGCCGAGCGTGATCGTGACGAGCGCCTGCCCCCACGACATCCCCTGCGAGATCAACCCCGCCGCGAGCGTGTACGTCGGAATGCACACCGACATCCCCACCCACAACGCCGCAATGTTCCACTTGCCCCACGACCGCGCCGACCACGGCACGGGCGCGAGGTCCTCGTTGTAGAGCGGAGACTGGCTGAGGTCGCGGTTCGGCATGGACGGCGTCGGGGCTCGTGGAAAGGATCGGAGGCCGGTGCGCGACTCACGGTCGGACCGTGCTCACGTACGTTTCGGGGCGGCGGTCGCGGTAAAACTGCCACACGTTGCGCACCTCGCGGATCAGGTCGAGGTCGAGATCGGCCGTCACCACGGCGTCCTCCGTGCGCGGACCCTCGGCGATGACCTGCCCCCGCGGGTTGGCGAAGTACGACGTGCCGTAGAACTCCCCGATGTTCCACGGCGCCTCCGAGCCGGGCCGGTTGATCGCCCCGACGTAATAAATGTTGGCGCACGCGGCGGCGGGCTGTTCGAGCTTCCACAGGTACTCGCTCAGCCCCGCCACCGTCGCCGAAGGGTTGAACACGATCTCCGCGCCGTTGAGGCCGAGCTCGCGCCAGCCCTCGGGGAAATGACGGTCGTAGCAGATGTACACGCCGACCTTGCCGACCTGTGTGTCGAAGACGGGATAGCCGAGGTTACCGGGACGGAAGTAAAATTTCTCCCAGAAGCCGGGATTGCAGTGCGGAATGTGGATCTTCCGGAATTTGCCGAGATACGTTCCATCGGCGTCGATGACGGCCGCCGTGTTGTAGTAGATGCCGGTGAGGTCTTCCTCATACATGGGCACGACGAGGACCATGCCGTGCTTCTTTGCCAGCTCCTGCATGAGCTTCGTCGTCGGCCCGTCCGGGATGTGCTCGGTCAGGGCGTACCACTTCTCCTTCTGCTCGGCGGGGAAATACGGGCCATAGAACAGCTCCTGGAGGCACGTCACCTGCGCGCCTTTCCGGGCCGCTTCTTCGATCAAGGCGACGTGTTTGTCGATCATCGCGGCTTTGATGTTCTCGAGCGGCGCCGTGGCGTCTTCGGCGAGCGTGGCCTGAATGAGCGCGGCGCGGACGGTGCGAGCTTCCATGAGCGAGCGTAGCAATGGTGGATGGAGATTCGATGAAGGGGAAACAACCAATTTATCGAATCTCGGGGGAAATGCAAGTCCGATCTTCGTTCCCTCTTCTTGCTGCCCCACCCGGTGTCGCATGAGCGTCCGAAACCTGGGGATTCTTCACCGGTTAGCCGGAGGGGTGAGGGGCGCTCGATCCACGGAGTTGTTGCATGGGTGAACGGACGATCATAGATGCGATGACGGAAGGTGCGCGTGCGGGCGCCGGTCGCGGGCGATCGTGGGGGCGGCGCGTGTTGACCTCGAAAGCGGTCTATGCCGTGCTGGGACTCTCGGCGCTCGCGTTCGTGTTGCTCCGCTGGGGCGACGCCGTCGGCGGGCCGCTCGGCCTGTGGGA
>JALSSK010000419.1 GCA_026984335.1 Rhodothermales bacterium | reverse complement strand
AAAGCCTCCCACAAGCCCTTGCATCATTCCTTGCTGGAAGAAAAAAGCGTTGATGATGCCCTCTCCGACCCAAGCCACAAGAATCATAGCCCACAGCCAGAGATGGGAATCAGGATACTTTGGCTCCCTCACGATGCGATTCATTTGTCTGAATGTTTCATACTCTGCTAGCTCCTTGTCGTATGCTGTCTGAGCATCCGAAACCTGCGGGGTGTACTTATCATCTAGATCGAAAAGTGCATTTCTCAAGGCCGTGTCAATGTTCTCGACTTCCTTTAGATGAATGCGAATATCCGTCTTAAGAATCTTCTCGTTATAGCCTTTGAGGGTTTTCAGATAGCCGCTAAGAACCCTCATGGCCTCCTCCCGTATCGTCTTGACGACCAACTCTTGAGGACCATCAAACTGGGTCGAATCACTACTTGGAATCTCATTAGAGCCGTTTTCCTGAGCCTGATTAATAAGATCCAGCTCATAGGTGATCGCATCGACGTTCAGCGTGGGACACTCCATCGGCGCAGCAACTTGCCGACGGGACTTAGCACCCCAAAGAAAGTTCTTCAAAACCCGCCTCACACCTGTAGTCATGGACACATGATAACAATTAGATATCTGCAGTAATCGAATCCTCTGTTCGGAACAGTCCAGCCTAGATATACCAGGTGGAACAGGATAAACAGAAATATGCTCCGAGCCAATAGCTACAGTCACACAAGGTAACAAATCTGTCAGAAATGCGTCTTTTGGCCAAAAAATCATGACCTGAAGACGCAACGAGTTCTCTGACGAGGATTGAGAACAAACCAAAGACCTACTTTCCGCCTAAGCCTCTAAAGCCATGAGAAGGCTGATGCAATTGTCCACCACCTCTAATGCAGGCGCGCCCGCATCCGGTCGATGAGCCAGTGCAGGGTGTCGCGCGCGGGGGAGGCCGGGAGCGTCTGCAGGCGTTCCAGCGAGACGGCGGAGTGGCGCAGGACCGCCGCGCGGGCGTCGTCGAGCACGCCGAGGCGCTCCATGCGCGCGCGGGCCTCGTCCACCTCGCCTTCGGGCAACCCGCCGGCCTCGACGATCCGCCGGAACCACGCGCGTTCCTCGCCTTCGGCGCGTTCGAGGGCGCGCAGGAGGAGGTACGTTTTTTTCCCTTCCATGAGGTCGCCGCCGATGACCTTCCCCCAGTCCCGATGATCGGCCGTGAGGTCGAGGAGGTCGTCCTGTATCTGAAAGGCCCGGCCCACGTTCCGGCCCACGGCCCGAAGGACCGCTCGGTCGGTCTCCGGCGCATCGCCGACGAGCGCGCCGAGGTCGAGAACGGCTTCGAGGAGCGCGCCGGTTTTTCGGTCGATCATGTCGAGGTAGTCTGCGACGGTGAGTTCGGCCCGTGTCTCGAAGGCTTCGTCGAGGGCCTGTCCCTCGCACAGCCGGACGACCATGCGGTGAAAGGCGCGGTGCATCTCGGCGAATCTCGACGTCCGGGTCTGCGCCAGGAGGTCGTAGGCGAGCGCCATGAGGTAATCGCCGCAGAGGATGGCCGTGCCTTCATCCCAGCGTTCGTGGACCGTGGCCCGCCCGCGTCGGGTCGCGGCGTGGTCCATGATGTCGTCGTGAACGAGCGTGAAGTTGTGGAACACCTCGACGGCGAGGGCGGCGGGCATCGCACGCGCAAGCTCTGCGCCGTAGCTTTCGGCGGCCAGGAGCAGGAGCACGGGGCGCAGTCGCTTGCCGCCGCCGGCCAGCACGTACCGCACCGGCTCATACAGTTCCGGCGGCTCCGCGCCCATCTCCAGCGCCGCAAGGGCCGCGTCGACGCGGTCGCGCAGGGCCGCCACGCGCGCCCCGTGATCGATCTCGGCGGAGGGCAACGTCACGGGTTCCCTCATGGCCTCACGCGCCCCGACTCGACCGGTCCGGACACTTTTTCGAGAACGGCTTCGATGCGCCGGTACACCTCCTCCATCGTCCCCACGCCGTCCACACGGTAGAGCTTGCCGCATTTCTCGTAAATCTCCTCGACGGGGAGCGTCTCGGCGCGATAGACCTCGAGTCGTTTTCGGATGGCCTCGGGCCGGTCGTCGGGGCGCTGAAAGATGCGGTCGGGGTCGAGGTCCGGCGGCGGGGGCTTGAAGTCGAGATGGTAGTTTTCGCCCGTGACGCGGTCGACGCGGCGCTTCGAGAGCCGGTCCACGATGACCTCGTCGGGGACCACGATGCTGATGACCGCATGGAGCGGGGCCTTGTGCGCCTCCAGGAATTCGTTGAGCCACCCGGCCTGTTCGACGGTGCGCGGGTAGCCGTCGAGGACGAAGTCGTCATAGCCCGTCTCGGCAATGGCCGCTTCGGCGAGTTTGCGGACGACCTCGCCGGGCACCAGCTTACCGTCATTGACGTAGGAGGCGGCTTCCCGCCCGAGCGGCGTGCCCTCCGCCATGGCCTGTCGAAGCATCACTCCGGTCGAGATGTGTCGGAGACCGCGTCGTTCCGAGAGCAGGTGCGCCTGGGTTCCTTTCCCTACCCCCGGCGGGCCAAACAAGGCTATTCGCATAATCAAAAAAATCTTTGCTTTCATCGAGGCCCCGCCATCCTACCGGGGGCGATCCGTGAAAGGCAAGTTATCAATCCTGTTTTTCGGTCACAAACGGCGCCGGGAGCTTCACGGAGCTTTCGTAGCCCGCTCCCCCTCGGCGTCGGCGTCGCCCGTTTCCCCCATGAACTTCGCGACCGCCGATTCCATTGCGTTATGAAGCGCGATGGAGATGAACATGCGGCCCGCCGAGGAGACGAGCGAGCGCAAAAGGCCGGGGGCTTCGTTCGCGCCGCCGTCGAGCACGAGGGGGGCGCGCGCCCGGAGCGCCTCACGCAGGGCGTCGCGCGGCGCGAGGCCCCGGCGCATCAGGCGCTCCGCGTCTTTCGCCACGATTTCATAGAAATCCCGGGCGAGCGTGCTCTCGGCCGGCTCCTTCGCCTTCCGGCGGCGCTTGCCGCCGAGGAGCCGGCCTACGGCAAGGCCGCCCGCGAGCGTCGCGCCGGCGGCCAGAAGCGGATGCCGGAGCACCTTCTTCACCGAGTGTCCGGCCGAACCCACCTCGCTCTTGAGGGTGTCGAGGCGACGCGCAATGGAAGCGTCCTTGCTCGCGAGCAGGGCTTCGACTTCGGCTTTCGTCCGGGGCTTCTCCATGCGCGTCACGGGTTCTTCTTCGTCAGGGCCGGTGCGGCGGGAGGCGTCTGGTCCCTCGCGGGCGGCTCCTCGTCCCGCATCTTCACCATGCGCGGCTTCAGGAGGCGGAGCGCGACCGCGACGAGCGCGAGCAGCCCCGTGACGGCCAGAAAGCCCCACGCATCATGCCCGAGCCAACTGCCGAGACCGAGCGCGAGCGCGGTCAGGGCGAAGACGAGCGCCAGGAAAGCCACCACGGCGAGGATCACGCCGAGGAGGGCCTGGTTGAGCTTTCGCTCCAGCCGCTCCTCCATCTCGATCTGCACGAGCTGAATCTTGAGATCGACCCAGTCCTTCACGTCGTCGATCAGGCCGCGCGTCTCTCGGGCGAGTCGCTCGACCTTGTTCGCGCCTTCGGGCAGCGCACGCCCGGGGCCGGGCGCGCCGTCGCTGAGCGTGGGTCTGGGATCGGTATGCTCCATCTGGGCCGGGATGCTCGTTCGTTAGCTGCGTTTTCGTACCCTCCCCTCCCGCAATAGTGCCGCTCCGGAATCAACTCGTGCAAAGAATACTCATTTTTTCACGTAAATTGCTCCGCTCGCGTGCTAAAATGCCGTGCATTCGAAGTCGCCTTCACCCGACCCCACCGCGCATGTCCAGCTTCCGTTTTCATGGGACGCCCAACCCGAACAGCCTCAAGATCACGACCGACCGGGGCGCGTTCATCGCCGAAGGGATGCGCTCGTTCGCCGGCGCCGAAGCAGCGGCGGACCACCCGCTCGGCGCGGCGCTCTTCGAGATCGAGGGCGTCGTGAACGTCTTCATCCTCCCGCAGTTTCTCACCGTCACCATCGCTCCCGGGACCGACTGGGAGGCCATCCTCCCCGCCGTCGAAGCGGCGCTCGAACGCCACTTCGAGCCGGCGGCGTGAACGCCCGGAGGAAGCTCAAAGAGCGGCGAGGAACGCCAGAAGCGGGTCCGAAGGGTCGAGGGGCGGGCGGTGCGCCTGCCCGGGCGCCGTCCACGGGAGCGAGGCCGGGAGCCTTGCGGCCACGTCCGCCCGCGCGACGACGCACGCGAGCACGTCGGCGTGCTCGACGAGCCACCGGCCCACCTCATCGAGGCGGTCGTATTCAGACCACCGGAGATGTCCGGGCGCCTGCGGCTCCGGCGCGCCCTTGCTCATGAGAAACTCCAGCCCCTCCCCATAGGCATGGGGTGCGCCGAAGGCTTCGAGCATGGCTTTCTGCATCTGAAGCGCGCCGGGCGTGCGGGGGTGCGCCGGAAAGACGCTCCGAAAGAGGGCGAAGGCTTCGAGGTACGGATCCGGCGGCGTCTCGCCCGGCGCGAAGAGGATCGCCACGTTCCGGGGACTGAGCCCCTCGTGGAGCAGCGCGTCTTCGGCGAGGCCCTCCCGCTCGGCCTCGCTCTCCCGCCCGTCGAGGACCGCGACGGAGTAACGCGCCGCGCGGTGGAAACACCGCTCCGGCGGAATCTCGCCCGCCGCACAGAGGGCCGCCGCATAGGCCCGCGCCTCGTCGCCGCCGGCCGTGACGAGCGCTTCCGCCTTCCGCCCGAGCGCCTCGGCCGGGAGAAAACGCGCGGGGAAGTCCGGCGCGCGCCGGCGCACCTCTTCGACGAAAGCGGGGATGAGATACGGCGAGGCCTCCGGGAGCGCGCCGAGCCATCGGCGCCCCATGAGCGCGACGGCCAGCCCCGCGGCGAGGTCGCCCATCGGCACGCGCCCTTCGTGGAGCACGCCGACGGCGCCCGGGCGAGCAGCGACGCGTTCGCCGAGCCACGCGCCGAGCGCCTCCGACGTCAGCCGGTGCATCTCCACGTTCACGGCATAGGCGACGGCCTCCTCGGTGAATCGGTTCGGCGCTTCAAGCGTCCTCGCCACCGCCTCCGCGCGCGCGGGGTGCGCGGGATCGCGCCAGGCGTGCGCCGCCGCCGCCGCCGCCTCGATGAAGGCCGCCCTCCGCTCCGCCCCGCTCCTGCTCACGGCTCGTCGTCGTATCGATATTTGATGATGCGCACCTTCTCCATCGTCACCAGGCCTTCCCTGACCGTCTCGTCGAGAAACGGCAGAATCTTCTGCACCCGCTCCTCGGTATCGACGATCTCGATGACGACCGGCAGATCTTCGGAGAGACGGAGCAGCCGCGACGTGTGGATGCGGCTCGCCGCACCGAAGCCGGCCATCCCCCGCAAGACGGTGGCCCCGGCCATGTTCAACTCCCGCGCCTTCCGCACGATCTCGTGATAGAGCGCGCGCCCCTGATGCGTGTCCGACTCCCCGATGAAAATGCGGAGGAGGATGCCTTCTTCCGGTAGTTTCATGGCGACGCACCCTATCTGAATGGGGCGAAAAGATAACGCGCACTGAGAAAACCAAGCACGACGGCGAGCAGCGCAAGGACGTTGCTCGCGAGAAGGTTCACCGCGGCGAGACGGAGCTCTCCTTCACGAAAAAGGTTCAGACTTTCGAGCGCGTACGTCGAGAAGGTGGTAAACGCGCCGAGCACGCCGATGAAGACGAAGGGGGTCCACCGGGGACCGAAGGGCGTCCGTTCCGAGGCGGCCCAGAGGAAGCCGATGACGAACGAGCCGAGGACGTTCACGCTCAGCGTGCCCCACGGGAAGCCCGTCCCCGCCCACCGATACGCCCACCCGGAGACGACGTACCGGAGCAACGCGCCGACGGCCCCACCCGCCGCAATCAGGGAGAACTTGACGAGGCTCGACATAATCGCTCGCGCACGAATGAAGCCGGTTCGAAACCGGGAGACGACGCCGGAAGAAGGCCGTCCGGCGTGGACGAAGAGCGGTTTCCTTACCGCCTATTTCATCGAGAACTCGCGCCCGTAGATGAAGTCGAAGCGGAAGGACTTGATCCGGCTCCGGCGCTCCATATACTCGGCCACCCGCTGAAGCCGCTTCGGGATCTCCAGGATCTTCTCCTGCGCTTTCCGTCCGGCTTCGCTCAGCCCCGTGCGCACGTCGATCTTCCAGTACTTGATCGCCTCTTCGACGATGGCCTTGTAATCCCACGGCCCGTAGATGCCCGTACGCCGCACGATGTCGGCCATGTCCTTGAAATTCGGCATCGAAATACCGGGCATCTCGATGCTCGGCATGATGGCGAGCGCGGACTGAAGGGCGCGGTTCGGATCAACTTCGAGGATGGCTTCGAAGACCTTGCGGTAAAACGTGTAGTGCTTTGCCTCGTCGGCGGCCACGCTTGCGAGGATGCCTTTGAGCAACGGCTCTTCCTCCCCGACGACGCGCCCGGTGTTCCGGTGCGAGAACTGCGTGGCGCGCTCCTGAAGCGTGGTGTAGACGAACACGCGATACGGGTCCTTGTCCCACTCGGGCGTGAAGCCCGCTTCCTGATAAGCATACTGCATCATCTCGACTTCGCGCCACTTGAACAGACGCGCATCGCGGGCATAGTCCCGAAGCACACAGCCGTGCCGGTCCTCCTCGGCGGTCCAGAGGAAGTTCCACCGTCCCCAGATGCTTTTGTCTCCGAGATAGCGCGAGATGATGCGGTGAAAGTGGGGCAACCCCTCCTCGGTGAGCAGGTTGAGCACGACGGAGACGCGCACCGAGTCGGCAATGCCGCGCGCGCGTTCGCGCAGTTTGCTCAGCGTGCGGTCGTCGTCCTCGTCCATTTTCTCGTCGGAGGGGAGGAAGTCGCTCGGAAACCAGAGGCGGCGCTTTTTCACGTGCTCGGTCATCATCTCTTCGACGACCGGTTCGATCTCCTTGAGCACGGCGGTTTTGGCTTCGATCTCATAAGAGTCCGAATGCTCGGGGGGTATGATCACGTCCATAATAACGGGGTGGGTTGGGGAAGAAACGGAGACCGCCCGTCCTCCGGGATGGGCGAGGGGGTCAAGGATGTGTGGCGGGCCTGAAGTTGTTGACGCCGTCGTAGGTCGTGGCGATCCTACGTACAACTATATAATTCTGCAGGAAGACAATCCCTAAACCGGAGACCGCTTTCGCATAATCTTAACGGTTTACCCCCCGGGTTCCGAAAGGTTGCCGGACCGGGGGGATCAGTGCGCGTCGAGCCAGTTGTCCCCCACTCCCACGTCCACCTCGATGGGCACGTCGAGCGGGAGGGCATTCGTCATCTCGTGGGTCACGATCTTTCGGAGGCGCTCCACCTCTGCGGGCGGCGCCTCGAAGACGAGTTCGTCGTGCACCTGAAGGAGCATGCGGCTCTTCAGGCGCTCGGCGGCGAGGCGGTCGTGGAGGCGCACCATGGCGAGCTTGATCATGTCCGCCTGCGTGCCCTGCATCGGCATGTTCACCGCCACGCGCTCGGCGAAGGAACGGACGGTGCGGTTGCGCGAATGGATGTCCGGCACGTAGCGGCGACGCCCGAGGAGCGTCTCGACGTACCCTTTCTCCCGCGCGCGCTCCACCTGCAGGGCCAGGTATCGCGCCACGCCGGGGAACGACCGTTGGTACTGGTCGATGAGCGCCTGTGCCTCTTTGACCGAACACCGGAGCCGCTGCGCCAGGCCGAAGGCCGAGACGCCGTACGGGATGCCATAGTTGACCATTTTCGCCTTCCGCCGTTGCTCGCGCGTGACCTGCTCGGGGGGCACGCCGAAGACGCGGGCCGCCGTCGCCGTGTGGACGTCCTGCCCCGTGCGGAAGGCCTCCTTGAGCGCCTCGTCGCCGCTGAGCGAAGCCAGGATGCGCAGCTCGATCTGCGCGTAGTCGGCGGAAAGCATCTTCCACCCTTCCTCGGGCACGAAGGCCTTCCGGATCTCCCGCCCGCGCTCGGAGCGCACGGGGATGTTCTGAAGGTTCGGGTTCGAGGACGAGAGCCGGCCCGTGGCGGTGACGGTCTGGTTGAAGTTCGTGTGGATGCGCCCCGTCTCCGGGTGGATGAGCTTCGGAAGGCTGTCGACGTAGGTGCTCTTGAGCTTGGCGAGCTGCCGCCAGTCGAGGATGAGGCCGGGCAACGGATGCTCCGTGGCCAGTTCCTGAAGGACGCTCTCTTTCGTCGAGGACTTGCCGGTGGAGGTCTTCGAGACCACGCGAAGGTCGAGTTTTTTGAAGAGGATCTCGCTGAGCTGTTGCGGCGAGGCGATGTTGAACGGCTCCCCCGCCAGGTCGTAGATCTGTCGTTCGAGTTCGACGAGCTCTTTTTCGAGCTGTTTCGAGATCTCGCGGAGCACGTCGGGGTCCACCCGGATGCCCGTGCGCTCCATGTCCGCGAGGACGTAGATGAGCGGAAACTCCATCGTCTCGGCGATCTCCCGGAGGCCGAGTTCATCGAGCTTTTCGCTGAGGACGTCCGCGAGCTGAAACGAGATGTCGGCGTCTTCGCACGCGTACGGCCCCACCTCGTCGAGGGGCACGTCGCGCATGGAGAGCTGGTTTTTGCCGGTCCCGATGAGGTC
>JALSSK010000418.1 GCA_026984335.1 Rhodothermales bacterium | reverse complement strand
GCCCACACGTGGGCCGGGCTGGCGGCGGTGGCTGGCCGTCGCCGGTCCGGCGCTGATGGTGGCCGTCGGCTACATGGACCCGGGCAACTGGGCCACCGACCTGGCGGCCGGAAGCCGGTACAACTACGCCCTGATCTGGGTGTTGTTGATGTCGAACGTGATGGCGATCCTTCTCCAGAGCCTGGCGGCGCGGCTGGGCATCGCCCGGCGGCGCGACCTGGCGCAGGCCTGCCGGGAAGCGTTCCCGCCGCTGGTCAACGTCCCGCTCTACGTCCTCGCCGAGATTGCCATCACGGCGACGGACCTGGCGGAGGTCATCGGCTCGGCCATCGCGCTGGAGCTCCTCTTCGGCCTGCCGCTGCTCTACGGCGTGCTCATCAGCGGCTTCGACGTGCTGCTCTTGTTGATGCTCTCGCACTATGGCATCCGCAAGCTCGAAGCGCTCATCCTCTCGCTCGTGGGCACCATCGGCCTCGCCTTCCTGGTCGAAATCTTTCTGGCGCAGCCGGACTGGGGCGGCATCGCCCGGGGCATGGTCCCCACGCTCCCCGACGCGACCGCCCTCTACATCGCCATCGGCATCCTCGGCGCGACCGTGATGCCGCACAACCTGTACCTGCACACGTCGCTCGTGCAGACGCGTAAAATCGGCGACACTCCCGAGGCGCGCAGGCAGGCCATCCGCCTCAACACCCTCGACTCGGCCATCTCCCTCAATCTGGCCTTTTTCATCAACGCGGCGATCATGGTGATGGCGGCGGCCGTCTTCTTCCGGCACGGGCTCTACGAGATCGCCGAGATCGCCGACGCCCACCGGTTGCTGGAGCCGATCCTCGGCACGACCGTCGCGCCGATCGCCTTTGCCGTGGCGTTGCTGGCCTCCGGGCAGAGCTCGACCATCACCGGCACGCTGGCCGGGCAGATCGTCATGGAGGGCTTCCTCAACATCCGCATCCGTCCCTGGCTCCGGCGGCTGATCACGCGGATGCTCGCCATCATCCCGGCGGTGGCGGTCATCCTGATCTACGGTGAAGGGGCCACCGGAGAACTGCTGGTGCTCAGCCAGGTGGTGCTCTCGCTCCAGTTGCCCTTCGCCGTCATCCCGCTGATCCAGTTCGTGGCGGACCGGAAGCGCATGGGAGCGTTCGCCATCCGGTGGCGTCTGGCCGGAGCCGCGTGGGTCGTTGCCGGGCTGATCGTAGCGCTCAATGCCTGGCTGGTCGTCAGCGAGTTGAGCGGATGGATCGCAGCGGCGGGCGAGGCGGCCTGGGAACGAAAGCTGCTGGCGTTTCCACTGGCGGCGGCCATAGGCCTCTTGCTGCTCTACATCACGTTCCGCCCGCTGTACTACCGTTTCCGCACCCGCACGCCCGGACGCACCGGGGTGCACCGGCGGCCCGCGCCCGCCGAAGCCCTTGCCCCGCCCGCTCCCTACCGCGCCATCGCCGTGGCCCTGGACTTCTCCGGCGGCGAAGAGCGCCTGCTCGCGGAAGCCCGCCGGATGGGCGAGCCGGGGAAGACGAAGATCTACCTGCTCCACGTCGTCGAGAGTCCCGTGGCGCGCGTTGCCGGGCTGGAAGCCGCCGATCGCGAGACGATGACCGACCGCGCCTGGCTCGAACAGTATGCCCGCGCGCTCCGGGCGTCCGGCTTCGAGGTCTCGTGCGAGTTGGGTGCGGGCGACCCCGTAAAAGAGCTGGAGCGGCTCGTCGAATCCTCGGGAGCGGAACTGCTCATTATCGGTTCGCACGGCCACCGGGGCCTCGCCGACGTCGTCCACGGCAGCACCGTGACGGCCCTGCGCCATCGCATCTCGGCGAACGTGCTCATCGTCCCGCTCGACGAGTCCCGAGGATAAGCCGTTCGTCGTTCACCGGGCGCACGGGCACGCTTGCAGGGACCACGCGCGACGAAAGACGCATCGGGCCACCGGGCACGATCCCCTCTACCTGCTTCGCAGCCTCAGTCGGGAGCGTGATCGAGCGGGGGCTGCCATGCCAGAAAGTCCGCGGCGAAACGCGGGACGTAGGCTTCGATGAGCGCCTCCACCCGCGCCAGGTCCGGCGACGCCGCCACGAGACCGGCATGGTGTTTCTTCTTCAGCCGCCAGACGACCTCCGGGGCGTCATACACGGAGAGGTCCGGCCACGCCTGCTGCGCAAGGCACACGATCAGCCCCGCATAGTCGCGGCGGGTCTCCGGCAGGCGATACGGCTCGCCGCGCGCGTGCGCGACCTCCACGCGGGCCCACTCTTCCCACGGGTTCACCCCGCGCGCCTCCTCGATGAGCCGGTCGATGCCCGCCCCGCCCACACGCGCCGCCACTTCGAGGAAATAATATTGCCCTTCGTGCGCGATGAACTCGGCGTGCGCGACGCCGCGCGCCATCCCGAAGGCCTCGAGCAGGCGACGGTTGTGCGCGAGCACCGCTTCGGTCTCCGGCGCGTCGTGCGGCATCGAGCGGGAGACGAAGACGCCGCCGCCCTGATACACGTTCAGCGGCGGCTGCCCGTACTGTTGCGCCGAAGCAAACACGACCTCCCCCTCCCACACGACCGAGTCCACGTGATGCACCGAGCCGGGGAGGAAACGTTCCAGGAGGTAGTGCGACTGCCGGTCTCCGAGTCTTTCGAGCAGGGGCCACAGTTCGTCGGGGCCGTGGAGCTTGTGGATGCCCATGGCGCTCGCCTCGGCGCGGGGCTTGAGCACCCACGGCGCAGGCGTCCGCTGCAGGAACGCGCGGATCTCGTCATAGTTGAGCACGTGCACGAAGTCGGGCACGGCGATGCCGGCGTCGCGGGCCGCCGTGCGCATGGCGAGCTTGTCGCGGAAGTGACGGCCCGTCGTCTCGCCCATGCCGGGCACGCGCAGGTGCTCGCGGAGCGCGGCGGCGGTCTCCATGTCGAACTCGTCGAGCGCGACGATGCGGTCGATCCGGCGGGTGCGCGCCAGATAGCTGACGGCGTACGTGACGTCCGGCTGCCGGTGGAGGTCCGGCATGAGGAAGCGCTCGTCGATGCTTTCCATCGGCCACGGCGCGTCGGCAAGCTTCTCCCGGGTGAGGAGGATCACGTGCGCGCCCGCGCGCTTCGCGGCTTCGAGAAAACGCTCGCCTTTGAGATAGCTTGCGAGGCAGAGAAGGGTGACCGGACGACTCATGCGCAAATCATGCCCGCGTGGAGGATACGCCGCGAAAACGGCCCGCGCCCCTCCGCATCGACGGTGTGGGTCGTCAGACGCGCTCAATATCGAAGACGCGGAAATGTAATGCCAACATACGCTTCTTTTTAACGGAAAGATTGCGAAGCCGCATGACGACGTCTATTTGAGCACGGTCAGCGAGCGCGTGGCAACGAAGTTTTCTCCACGCATCCGATAGAGGTATGCGCCGCTCGGGAGCCCGCGCGCATCGAACACCACGTCGTACGTGCCCGGCGCCTTCACGGCGTCGACGAGCAGAGCCACCTCCCGCCCCAGCACGTCGAACACGGCCAGCCGCACCCGCCCCGACTTCGGAACCTCGTACCGGATTGTCGTGACGGGGTTGAAGGGGTTGGGATAGTTTGGGAAAAGCGCATACGTATCCGGGATCTCCTCTCCCGCTTCGGAAGCCACCCCACTGACCACCTCGAAGCACATCGAAAACTCCGACGTATCTCCGGTCCCGTCGTTCGTAGCCGTGGCGGTGACGTACTGGCCGAGAGCCACCGTACTGTCCACCGTGACGGAGAACGCGGCGATGCCCGTGGCATCGGTCGAGATGGAGGTTTCGCCGAGGAAGCGCGCGCCCTCGCCGTGATCCGAGGCGTCACAGGCGTCGCCGGCGAAGAATTGCACGAGGAAGGACGTGTTCGCCACGCCGTCGAGTATGCCGTCGAGGGCCGAACTGTTGGCGATGAGTGCGCTCGTGATCACGGGGAAGTTCTGGAGGAGGTTCGCCCCGTCGTCGCCGTCGCCGTCGTCGTTCGCCGTCAGGCCGTCGTCGCCGAGATCGATGCCGAGACCACCGTTGCCCTCGAAGGTATTGTGGGTGATGCGGTTGCCCGTGCCCGAGGCCACGGCCACGCCGGGACCGCCGTTGCCGGTGAAGGCATTGCCCGTTTCCAGGCTCCCGCCCACCGTATGGCCGCTCCCCTCGATGCGCAGCCCGGCGAGGCCGTTACCGGCGAACTCGCTCGCCGTCACGAGGACGCCGTCTCCCGCGAGCACGAGGCCGTTGTCGGGGAAGTTCTCGAAGCGGATGCCGTTGATGCCGCCGCCATCGCCCTCCATCACGAGCCCGTCGCACGGCGACGCACAACCCGAGCCGTCGAGTATCACGGCTGCCGCGCCCTTAGGGAAACTCTCGAACTCGTCGAAGAAATACGTCCCGCTCACCGGCGGCAGAGGCTCCATGATGTCGAAGCGCTCACTCACGAGTCCGATCGTCTTCTCACCAAAAACCACGTCGTCATTGAACAGCTCGATGGCCTGACGAAGCTCTCCCTCGGTGATGACCGGCAGCCGCTTATCCGCATCGAGCACGCCGAAAGGCGTTTCCGTCCGGGTCGTTTCCACCGCGTTGTCGGCCGCGCACGTACTCGACCAGGCGCTTACGTCGCCCGACTCGAAGCCGTCGGCGAAGATGGGCGCCTCGAACACGGCTCCGTCGCCCAGAAAAAGGGTGGCACAGCTTTTCGAGTCGTCGAGGCACGGATCCACCTCCTCATTGCCGAAAAGGTCCCGCAACCGATCCACTTCCGGCGAGCCCGCGTCGAAGGGATCGAGCGTAAACGAGCCGCCGTCCGACACCGTGAAGGTGAGGTCGTCCGGGTGATCGATACCGATGAGGCACTCGGCTCCAATCAACGGATCGTCCGAAGCGGAGAGCACAAGTTCGATTTCAAACGGATTGCCCGCCAGAATGAGGGGATCGCTTGCCGTCGTCACGTTCACGGTCGTCGGGGCGATCAGGCGTCGGAACTGGAGAGGAACCGTCAGCGGCCTCTCCGTGGTGGCGTTGAGCGAGCCCGGGACCTCGATGCGCACGTGCCATTGCCCGATCGCCAGCCCCGGCGTCAACAGGCCCGGGTTGACCTCAACACTCACCACCCCGTCGGTGATGCTCGGTGAGACGAGCGTCACCCCTTCGGGGCCGTCCAGCGTCGCCGTGCCGTCCGAAACCGGCAGGCCAAACTGATCGACTACCTGAAGGTCTACAAGCACGACCTCTGAATCGAAGAAGCTCTCGACGACGAACGGCGGATCGGAGATGATGAACGGCGCATCCAGGTTGTTGCCTTCGGGCAGGCTCACGGTGCGGCACGTCTCGTTGTCCGATTTGAAGAAGGGCGGCGGATTGGAACGCAGGTCGTCGAGCAGAACCGTCTGCGGGGGCCCGCCCGGCATCAGGATCTCAACGGGACTGTCGGGGGCGCACCCTTCGGGGAGGTTGAGCGTGATATCCGTCGGCGCGTTGTCGAGATACGTCACGGCCGGGACGGCGCACGGCTCCTGGAGCTGATCCACGCCGAAGATAATGACCGTGTTGTGTTCCTGGATGAAGCTGTCGCGCTGATCGAAGAGGAACACCTCGAACTGGACCGAACCGGGCGGCCCGGTCACGGTGATGCGTTCCTCGGTGTGCGTGACCGGGATTGCGATTTCGGGGAACAGGTCCTGCAGCACGTTGCCCGTGGTCTGAATGGCGGGGCCGGGCAGGAGTTCGGGAAGGATCAGATCTTCCGTAATATTGCCCATGTGCGTCTCCTCCAGAAGGTTTCCGTCGAGGTCGAAGACGCGGAGGGGGCCCCACTGTGCATCGACTTCGGGGTGCACCTTGGTCTCGTCCAGAATCGTGAGGCCGGGATAGGTTGCGGGAAGGGTATTGTTTACCACGTACGCGAACTGCCCGCAGACGTCGGCGAACTCGGTGTCGCCGCCGCCCACCGGCATGAGGTCGACCGAGGCATTGACCGTGCGCTCGTTGCACGACCCGTCGGCGCACGCGCCGAAGCTGTTGACGGCCATGCCGAAGACGCCGATCTCGCCGGGTTCGAGGACGAAGAGGCCCTCGACGAGGCCGGGATCGTCGGAGAGCGGGTCGCCGAGGATGCGCTCAAAGGGCAACGCCTCCGTGAAGAATGCCGCCGGGAAGACGTCGCCGTTGTCGTTCGAGATGCGGTAGACGCCGCTGTCGTACGCGGTCTCGTCGTCGGTGAAGCCATCGGCCAGCCCGGCGATCTGCCGCCCCTCGCTGTCGATATGGAACGTGGCCGTATGCGAGAGGTCGTTGTTCTCCATACGAAAGAAAACGTAGCCCTGATCTCCCTGGTGAAACGTGATGAGTCCGGGTGTTTCTTCATTGGGCTGGATCTGCTCGATATGGACGCGAGGAACCGTCTCGTCGTCGGGGCTCGGATCGACGAGACAGATGTCCGTGTCGCCGGTGCCCGCGAGCACGCCCCCGCCCGCTCCACCGCCAAAGGTCACCGAATACGTGCCCATGATGGTGCAGGTGGAGGCCGGGGTGCCGGCAGGTATGACGAAGGGCAGAGAACCGCCCGGCACCGGCTGCGTGCCGGGAAGCGTCGGGGTGGCCACGATGCTCGTTTGCGGGGCAATGGCGAAAGTGGCTCCACCGCCGGCAGGCGTACACGTCGCCTCCAGCGTCACCTCGGCGGCCGTCGGCTGTGCACAGGAGCTCGGGTTGAGCACGTCCCACGAGACGAAGGGCAAGACGCCGACCGGCGCCGTGAAGGAGGCTCCACCGGGCGGGATCACCACCCCTCCCGGCACGAACTTGGCCAGGTAGATGGTCTGCGGACAGCTGGGCGGGACGGGACTGCCGAAACACGCCCATATGACGGTTACGACGCCCAGTACCAGAACCATGGAGGTAGGAACGATCAGAAGTGCTTTCTTGGCATACATGGGACACCTCTCCGAATCTGGGTGGAGGGCATCCTTGACCGATCACAACGGGGCCTTTTCCACACTCGTCCGCACCTCCTCCCCTTCGAAACCTGACGAGGATGCACCTGAACGAAGAAATGGAGACAACGAGATAAGCTAATCCCAAGGGCCGCCCGCGTGCACGATGAGCACAAAAGCCCTTGGGGGCCGGATGAGTACATGGAGATGAGGGGAAGCCTGATTACCCTTTGGTCGATCTGGGATATGCTTCCCCTATCGCGGCTTACTCCAATACGGACCCATCCTCTCCTCCCTGACAACAGCCGTAACATACATGAACGGAGGATCAATTTCAACGCCTCATCGGCGGCCCGAGGCCATACGGGCCGCTTCGGGCAGGCGGCGGAGGCGCTGCATGCTCCAGATGCCGAAGGCCGGTCCGAGGGCCAGCGCCGCGAAGGCCCATCGCCAGCCGACGAGCGCGACCAGCGGCGGGACGAGGCGGATCGAGACGAGGGTGATGAGGAAGCCGACGCTCGTCTGCACCGTCAGCGCCGTGCCCACATAGCGCGGGTCGCCCAGCTCGCTGACGGCGGCGCTGAACTGCGCGCTGTCGGCGACGACGGCGAAGCCCCACACGAGGCACAGGGCCGTGAGCAGCGCCGGTTGGCCGAAGAAGAGGCCGACGGTGAGCGCGCACGCCCCGGAGACGACGAGGCTCCACGTGGTGACGGTGGTGCGCCCGAGACGGTCGGCGAGACGGCCCGCGAGCACGCTGCCCACCCCTCCGACGGCGATGACGGCGAAGCCCGCCAGCCGCGCGGCCTGCTCACTCCACCCGGCCTGCCGGTAGCTCATGAGAAGCATCAGCGGCGCCCACGCCCACATCGCGTAGAGCTCCCACATGTGTCCGAAATAGCCGAAGTTGGCCAGGCGCGGCGCGCGGTCCCGGAGCCCGGCGGCGGCGTTCCGCCAGTCGAAGCGCATCGCCCGGCCCACGTACGGCCCGACCTTGACGAGCCCCGCCACCATCGCCGCGCCGACGACGGCCTGCACGGACGTGGCGTAGAGCACCGAGCGCCACGGAGGGAGCCCGCCTTCCGGCCCGAGCAAAGGCAACGCCCCGAGCAGATGCGGCATCGCCGAGCCCACCGTGAGCGCGCCCACGAGCACCCCGATCCACAGCCCCCGGTCGGCTTTGCTCCATGAGGCGACGAGCTTCATCCCCGGCGGATAGACGCCCGCCAGCGTCACGCCGGTGAGGAACCGCAGCGCGAGCGCCACCTCCGGCCCGTCGGCGAAGCGGGCGATGGCAGCGTTGAAGACCGCCCCCGCCAGCGCGCTCGCCGCCACGAAATACTGCGCCGGGATGCGGTCGGGCAGGTTCAATGCCGCGCTCAGAAGCGCCCCGACCACAAAGCCGATCTGCACGCTCATCGTCATCCACGACTGCTGGCCGGCGCTCAGGCCCCACTCCGCCGTGAGCTGCGGCGCCACCGCCGAAGCCGAGAACCACAGCGCCATCGTCAGAAGCTCGGCAAAAGCGAGCAACGTGAGGTTCTTCCACTTGCGGCGCGCGTCTACGGTGGGAGGCTGCATGGCATCTCGTTCGGGTGAACCGTCAGTATACGCACCCCGCGGCGTCCTGTCGAGACCGGCGGGCATGTGGCGTCTTTCGTGAAAAAACAGTATCGTT
>JALSSK010000417.1 GCA_026984335.1 Rhodothermales bacterium | reverse complement strand
TTGTGCGTGTCCATGTACGCCCGGATTGCGCTTCGGACCGCATCCTTCAGCCCTTGCTCGTGTGTGCCCCCGTCCCGTGTGGGAATGCCGTTAACGTATGAACGGAAATATTCCCTGGGCAGTTCGGTCCATTGCAGCGCCACCTCGACGCGGCTCCCGTCGTTCAGAGCGTCTTGCCGCAAGACAAAGGCTTCCTGATGCACCGGGCGCGCGGTCCTTTCTTTGATGAGGTGCGCCAGGTATTCGGCAATGCCGCCTTCATGATGAAACTCGGCGCGGGTCTGATGCGCCTCGTCCTTGAAAACGATCCTCAGCTTACCGTTGAGGTACGCTTTGACCTCCAGTTGCTCGCTGATCCATTGCGCGTCGAACGCGGTCGTCTCGAAAATTTCAGGGTCCGGGCGAAAGAAGATCGTGGTGCCGGATCCTCGTGTATTTCGGGAGATGCATTTCAGCTTGGTGACCGGCACGCCCCTCTTGTAGTGTTGCTCGTAGGTTTTTCCGTCCCGTTTCACCGTCGCGACGAGTTCCTCCGAAAGCGCATTCACCACGGAAGCGCCCACGCCGTGCAGTCCGCCGGATGTGATGTAGTTGCGGTTGTCGAACTTCCCGCCGGCGTGCAGTGTGGTCAGGATGAGCTCAAGCGTGGGAATCTTCTTCACCGGGTGCTTCCCCACCGGGATGCCGCGGCCGTTGTCACTCACGGTGATGCTCTTCCCGTCTCGATGTAGTACGACCTCTATTTGCGAGGCGTAGCCGTTCGTCGCTTCATCGACGGCGTTGTCGACGACTTCCCAGAGCAGATGATGGAGTCCCGGCTTGCCCGTTCCTCCGATGTACATGCCCGGTCGCTTGCGGACGGGTTCCAGGCCTTCGAGGACCTGTATGTCTTCCGCTTGATAAGTCTTTTGCATTGCAATAACGGAATTAATGAGCGGTTTCGTCAACGCCGCCCGTTGCTTCGCTCCAGGGTCTTCTCTACCGGTGGAAGGATGACCTCCCGCAGGCTCCCGCGCCGGATGATGAGCCGTCCCCGGTTGCCTCGATTGGTTACTTCAAACTTGGTCGTGCGCACGATCTCGCGACGTCCACGGCTCGTCTCCACCTCCAACCCCTTGCGTGCCGAAGCCGACAACGTGAAGCCCAGTATGCGATCGTCCGGCCCGATCCGCATTGCGATGACCCCCTTGCCTGCATTCTTGTAAACGGGAACCTGGCGAGACGGGAAAATGAGCACATACCCTTTCTCCGAAGCCAGACAAACGTGCTCGTGGCCCGCGCCAACCTCGGCGCTCACCACCTCATCTCCCTGCTGCAGCCGAACGTACAACCGCCCGTTCTTCGTGGACGGCTCGGAGTAGGCCGACACAGACAGCCGCGAGACGAACCCTTTCCGCGTGACGGCGACCAGAAAAGGGCCCTCGCCGAACTGTTTTCCGTTCGCTTCGAAAAGCTCGGGAGAAGGATCGGGAACCGCCTCCGGTTTCGGCAACAGGCGCGGATCCGTCACGATGACGCCTACGATGCGTTCCCTGTCCGAAAAGTCGAAGAGCTTCTGAATGGGGATGCCGTGTCCGGTGGTGCCCGGGAGCGCGTCGATTCGAGTGGTGTAAGCCCTTCCGAAGTTCGTAAGGAAGCATACGGTTTCGCGCGTAGAGCCTTGAAGCACCCATCCGATCTCGTCTCCCTCGCGCACGCGGATGTTCTGAAGTTCCGTGTACGAACGCTGCCGCTTGACCCATCCGTTGCGGGTGACGATGACGTAGACGTCCTCTGCGATGATGTAGTCTTCTTCCGAGTATTCGAACGTTTCATCCGGCCCCGAGATGTGGGTGCGGCGCGGATCGGCGAAGCGGTTCCTCAGCTCCCGGAGTTCCTCCCGGATGAGTTTCCACCGGGCTTCCTCGTCCGAGAGCAGCGTTCGGAGCGCGGCCGCCAGGGCCTCCTTCTCTCCGAGTTCTTTCCGGATCGCATCGATCTCGAGGCGGGCCAGCTTGTACAGCTTGGTCTCGAGGATCGCCTCCGTCTGTATCTCGTCGAGACGGAAGCGGTGCATCAGTCGCTGTGCCGCGTCCTGTTTGTTGTCCGAAGATCGGATGATTTTGACGGCCTCGTCGAGGGCATTGAAGATGATCTCGAACCCGCGCAGGATGTGGATGCGTTTTTCGAGCCGGTCGAGATCGAAACGGAGGCGCCGGACGACAACGTCCATCCGGAACGTCAGAAATTCCCGGAGCACCGTCAGTAAGTCGACCCTGGCGGGCGCGCCGACCTGCGGATTCTCCGTTGGGATGAGACAGGTAAGATTGACGTGAAAGCGCGTCTGGAGCGACGTGTGTTTGAAGAGATACGCCATCGCAACCTCGGGACGCGCGCCGCGCCTGAGTTCGAGCACAATACGCACTTCATCGGTCGACTCGTCCCGAACGTCTACGACCTGAGGAATCTTGCCCTTGATGATGTGATCGGCGATCTGCTCGATGAGGTTGGCTTTCGAAAAACCATAGGGGATGGAATGAATGACGATGTGCTTCTTCCCTTCGAGCCGGTACTCTGCCCGGACCTCGATGGCCCCCTCCCCTTTCTCATAGATCCGAACCAGCTCGTCTTCGGTGTTGAGCACACGTCCGCCCGTGGGAAAATCCGGACCCTTGATGTGGTTTTTGACGAGGGTGGCCACCCGGGCATTGGGCGAGCCGATGAGGTAAATCAGCGCGTCGACGACCTCGCCCAGGTTGTGCGGTGGAATGTTCGTCGCCATGCCCACGGCGATGCCGCTCGCTCCGTTGACCAGAAGATTGGGGAATCGCGCGGGCAACACGACCGGTTCGAACAATGTGCCGTCGAAGTTGGACCGGAAATCGACCGTTTGCTTCTTGATCTCGGCAAGCATCTCCATCGACAACGGGAGGAGCTTTGCTTCGGTGTATCGCATCGCGGCGGGGTTGTCGCCGTCGAGCGAGCCGAAGTTGCCGTGTCCGTCGACCAGGGGCGCGCGGAGCGAGAACGGTTGCGCCATCCGCACCATGGCATCGTAGATCGCCGAGTCGCCGTGAGGATGATACTTGCCCATCACTTCCCCGACCACGGTCGCGCTCTTGCGATAACGCCCTTCCGGATACAGCCGAAGGTTGGTGTACATCGCATAGAGGATGCGACGCTGAACCGGCTTGAGGCCATCCCGGATGTCCGGTAGAGCGCGACTCGTAATAACGGATAATGCGTAATTGAGATACCGCTCACGCGCCGTTTCGTGTAAGGGAATGGTATCTATGACAGGCATTTTTTGTTTTGCAATAACGGATTACAAGGGGTGGTCGAGGAGAATCTACAAAAAGGCGGTGACAAAGGTTCGACAGGCTCCGAAGAATTCCCTCCCCTTTTCAATCCGCCCTCCGGGGGATAGATCCTCGAAGGGAAGGATTGTCGACCCGTCGGGAAAACGTTAGACCGCCCGTGCCCGCGCAAGGGTGAAATAGTCCTGCTTCGGGTGTGCGTGAAGGGCGAGCACGCGGGCGCGGGTCATCAGAACGAGCGTCTGAGAGGCGCGGCGGCGAGAGATGTGGGCAAGATTGGCGAATTGTTCGACGGTGATGCGTCCATAGCTCTCCAGATAACGCATGAGCATCAGCTCGTGATCGCCGAACGTAAATGTGACATCCCGGGGCCGTGTTTCGGCACGCATCAAGCGCACCTTTTCCCGACTGGCCTCGATGCTCATGTCCTCCAGGCGCACGTACGCCGTTCTTGACGCGCGCCCGTTGCCGACCACGAAATGAGGCTTCTCCGAACTCTCGCGAACGACGACGACGATCACGTCGCGCTTTCGGGAGATGGCTACGCGCTCCGTCTCGACCGGCACGATCGGGTGGCAGTGGTTCTCGAGGGAAACTCTTAGCGCGTATTCCTCCTCTTCGGCATCGCGCACACCATGGATCGAACCATCGTCGTCGATCCCGAGGAGCAGACGTCCCCCCCTCGTGTTCGCAAAGGCGATGATCTCCTTGGCGATCCGCTCCGGTTGCGGCACCTTGCGTTTGAATTCAAGGTGTGGTCCTTCGCCGAGCGAGACCAAACGTGTAAGGTCTTGTAGGGTCATGCGACTCGAAAGAACGATTGCTAGGCCTGCAGGAAATCCGGCAGCCAGTCTTCCTGTTTGGCCGAACGGGTCATGAGGTCCTCTACCGCTTCTTCCGGCTTCTTGCCCTCGAAGAGAATGGCATAGACGGCCTCGGTGATGGGCATCTCGATGTTCAACCGTTTGGCCAAATCATGGACGGAGCGTGTGGTGCGAACGCCTTCGGCCACCATGGTCATCTCGGTTTCCACTTGTTTCAGGGTCTTGCCGCGTCCGATCTGCTCACCGAGATAGCGGTTGCGACTGTGCTTGCTCATACACGTGACCACGAGGTCGCCGATGCCTGCCAGTCCGGCGAACGTGGACGCTTTGGCTCCGAGCGCCATGCCCAGCCGCGCGATCTCTGCGATGCCGCGTGTAATGAGCGCAGCCTTCGCATTGTCTCCGTACCCCACGCCGTCGCTCATGCCGGCGGCGACGGCGAGCACGTTCTTCACCGAGCCTGCGATTTCGACGCCGATGACGTCGGTGTTTACGTACACGCGCAGCCGCGTAGTCATGAACGTCTCCTGAACCTCCTCCGCCACGGCGGGATCATAGGCGGCCGCTACGACGGCCGAAGGACATCCCCCCACCACCTCCTCCGCGTGACTCGGCCCATAAAGCACCGCGAGCCGTTCGCGGGAAAGGTTCGTCAACACCTCGTCCAGCACCCGGGTCGTGGTAAGGAGCGTGCCGTTCTCGATCCCTTTGGCCACCGAGACCGCCACGAGATCCGGATGTGCGTAGGGCAAGAGGCGCCCCGCGACTTCGCGCACGGCCTGCGAAGGAGTAGCAAAGACCCAGAAGTCCTGATCGTTTGCGGCGGCAGCAAGGTTCGACGTGATGCGCACGGTGTCGGGGATGTGCGCTTTGGGCAGATAGGTCGGATTGTGCCGCTCCTGATCCATGAAAGCGGCAGCGGCAGGCCGGCGCGCCCAGAGGGTCACGTCGTGGCCGGCTGCGGCCAGGCTGATGGTGAGGGCGGTCCCCCAACTCCCGGCCCCGATCACTGCAATGTTCTTTGCCAAGGATGCCTGTCGGCCTGATGAAAGTCTCCTACGATAGCGCCGGCGGCAGGCGCCTCAGAGCTCGCCGCGTCCGCGCATCCCGCGCGCCGGGCGGAACGTCCGGATCCGGCTTTCCGTGCCGTTGACAAGGCGCTTGATGTTGGCCCGATGCGCATAGACGATGGCCAGCATCATCACGATGCTAATGATCAGCAGGCTGCCGTCAAGCGAATCGACGTGGAAGACGTACTTCCGAATGGCGACGGTAGCCGGAAAGGCAACGGTGGCAAGGAGAGAAGCCAGCGACACGTACCGCGAGGTAAAGAGTACGACGGCAAAGACCCCGATCACGATTAACATGGTGACGGGCGAAAGCGCGAACAGCACTCCGGCCGCCGTGTTGACGCCCTTGCCTCCCTTGAACCCGGCCCAGATCGGGAACATGTGGCCGATGATCGCGGCAAAACCGGCCAAAAGACGAACGAACGTCTCGATCTGCCAGAATTCAAGACCGGAGGGCAGACCATCCAGCCGGATGGTGGCGATCACGCCTGCGGCAAAAAGACCCTTACCGAGGTCTACGACCGTAGCGAGGATACCGGCCTTCCAGCCCAATACGCGGAAAGCATTCGTTGCGCCGGCGTTCCCGCTGCCGTGCTCTCGTATGTCGAGGCCATAAAGCCACTTGCCGACCCATACACTCCCGGGTATGGAACCGACCAGATAACTGAGCACCAGAATGACTACGAGCGATAACATGGCTTACGAGTTTTTCTCCGCGAAAATGGAACGTGTCCGTTTTGCTTTTCCGGTTCAACGGCCGAGCCGAGTATTTTGTTTTGCACGGGGGCGCCCGGCAAGCTCCAGGTTATCCCAGATCATACGGCGTCTCCGCTCCGTGCTGCCGGCCCATGGGAGCGTTCAGAGCGATTTTCTATGTTTTCGAAGGCGATATGCCGCATAGCCGGCGCCCGCTGCCGCCAGCAGGGCCAGACCCTCTATGGGCGCTTGATTGGGCGCAGGCGGCATGTCGGGCGGCACTTGCGCCAGCGCGGGAAGGGCCAGGAGAAATGCCATAATGACAAGAATGGGGATGAAAAAGGGGGGTTTCATGGAGGGTTCCTCTCGTTTATCTCGCTTCCACCGTTCAGATTATTTGACCAGGAGCATGGTGCGCGTTTCCACGTTCCCGTTGACGACCAGGCGATAGACGTAGACGCCGCTCGGGAAGTCCCGGGCGTCCCACGTCGCCGTATGCCATCCCGCCTGCAGACGTCCGGAGACGAGGGTCGTCACCTCCCGCCCCAGCACGTCGTAAACGGCCAGATGCACCGTGCCTTGCTCCGGCACCCCGAATCGGATGCTCGTCGCGGGGTTGAAAGGGTTCGGGTAGTTCTGTTCCAGTATGAGGCTCGACGGCAGCTCCGAGGACGTCGATTCTTCGACGGCCGTAACGATACCGGGCCGCACCTCGATCTCGAAGCGCGGCGTGCCCGCCGCGGTCATGAAGGCGGCGTCCGGCGATCCGAATCGCCCTTCGCCGTCTTTGCCCGCCTCGCTCGCGTCCTCGAACGAATAGCTGTTCGCAACCCGCATATCCACGGTTGTGCCTGTGGTCAGGTCCGTGAGCAGCACGTCCCAGTCCTCGGGGATATTCTTCCAGTCGGGCCATCGCAGGGTGAAGGTTCCCGTGAGGCCTTCATTGACCAGATCCAGCGTATACTTTTGCGTCTCCGTGGGATTGGCCGGCCGCGCGTCCTGCGCGAGCAGGGACGTCTCGCCGTCCTTCTCCTGCCGAAAAGCCAGTGTGGCGTACTGCCCGAGAAACGGCGTCAGCTTCGTCGCGTCGTATCCGTCATGACCGGGAGAAGCCGCCGGATGAAAGAAAAGTTGCACGGCGCGGTCGAGGTTGCCCTCGGGTCCTTCGAGTTCAAGCTGAATGGACCGCCACACGGGGCCGCCTTTCGAGAACTGCGCGACCGTGGCCGTGTCGTTTGTGCGCGCCGTGACGGGGATCGTCACCTGGGTGGCGTCGTCGCTTTCGAGGAAGAAGCCCTGCCAGACCGAGACGACCTCGCCCGTGCCGAAATTGAAGACGACGTACGAGCCGGTCGAAGGGCCGGGATCGCCGCCGCCCGGAGCGCCGGCGCCGTCATCCCATACCTGAATGGGACCGAGACCGCCATTGACGACGCCCGAGCCGTTCCCCGTGAGATCATCCAGGTTGAGGTTCGTGGCAAACGGATTGCCGACCAGCGTGAAGCCTCCGAGTTCGAGCGCGACGGTTACGTCGGCGGCGGGCTCAAGGCCGGTCGTCGAGAGGTCGAGCGGGAGCGGAGAGCTCCCGTTCACATTGTTGTCGAAGAAGTAGACGATGAAGCCCTGCCCGTCTCCGAAGGGCGTGCTCACGTCGGTCGGCTCGGTCCAGGCGCCGGTGCTCGGATAGAAGAGCGCGTTGGCGTCGGCGGTGGGACTCGGGCCGCCGGTGATGCCCTGAATGGCCGTGTCATCGGCGATGTCGTTGAGCACGAATCCGGTCTTCGGGGCGGAAAGCATGCGCCAGCCCGCATCGCCGGAGATGGTCACACTCCGAACGAGCGGCGTGTCGTTGCGGAAGAACTGCACCTTTCCCTGATCACCCTCCCCGATGAATGCCTCCGCATCGCCGTCGCCGTCGATGTCAACAAAGGTGGGCGTGCGGTCGAAAAGCGAGGCCGACTCGGCCCCATCGAGCGGATTATCGGTCCCCGTGCGCTGGAGGAACGCCGGGTTGGCGTTGTCCCCCGTATTCTCGAAATAGAAGATGGACGAAGTGTTGGTGGAGAAGCTGAAGAACTCACCGATGAAGACATCGAAGTCTCCATCCTCATCACAATCGACGAAGGCAGGCGAGAGGCGCTCCCCGAGGTTGAAGGCTGCGTCGAGAGGGTTGGCCGTGCCGGTCCGCTCGAGGAAGGCGGGGGTGGTTGCGGAACCCGTGTTTTCAAAGAAACCCACCCTGCCGCCGTAAAAACCATTGTTGCCGTTGCCGATGAAGGCATCCATGTCGCCGTCGTTGTCGATATCGACGAAGGTCGGCATGGCATAGTTATCGACCGTCACACGGAGCGGGTTGTCGGTGCCCAGGATTTCGACAAAAGCGGGACTCGTCGCCGAACCCGTATTCTCGAAGTAGCGAACCCGGCCGTCACCCGCACCGACGAAGGCGTCCATGTCGCCGTCGTTGTCAATGTCGACGAACGCCGGAGCGGCGCGGCCGTCGTTGGCTGAGACGTCCACCAGATCGAGCGGGTTTGCCGTACCGGTGCGTTCGACGAACGACGGCGTGGCGCTCGTGCCCGTGTTCTCGAAAAAGGCGACGTCGCCATAGCCGCCGAGGAGCGCATTGCCCGTCCCGACGAACAGGTCGGAGTCGCCGTCGTTGTCGATGTCGACGAACGCCGGCGCACTCCGGCCGAGCACATCGACGACGTCCACCGGATTGCCGGTGCCG
>JALSSK010000416.1 GCA_026984335.1 Rhodothermales bacterium | reverse complement strand
GGAAGCGGTCCGCAAAAGTTTTGCCTCACGAGGCCTGCCCGCCGCCGGCTGATGCCCACAGGCGCATCGATCGGCGCCGCGTGCGCCGCCATTCATCACCGCTTATGCTGTATTACCTCATCGAATATCTGGAGCGTCTCTACGAGCCGCCCGGTTTTCAGATCATCCGGTTCATCACCGTGCGGGCGGCGCTGGCGGCCATCACGTCGCTGCTCATCGCGCTCTTCGCGGGGCGAAGCATCATCAACTGGCTGAGCCGCGAGCAGGTGGGCGAGCAGGTGCGGGAAGGCGAAGACGCCGGCGCCATCGACCACGCGCACAAGCGCGGCACCCCCACCATGGGCGGCATCATCATCCTGCTGGCCGTGCTCGGCGCGACGCTGCTCTGGGGCGCCGTCGGCGAGGTCTACGTCTGGCTCATCATGCTCTCGACGGCGTGGATGGGCGTCTTCGGCTTCGCGGACGACTACATCAAAGTGGTGAAGCGCAACAAGAGCGGCTTGCCCGCCCGCATCAAGCTCTTCGGGCAAATCTCGCTCGGCCTGCTCGTCGGGTGCGTGCTCTACTTCCACCCGCAGTTCGCCGACATCAACACCATCACGTACGTCCCCTTCATCAAGGACGAATCGCTCGACTACAACTTTCTGGGGCGGCTCTTCGATCACGGGACGGATCTGGGCTGGATCGTGTACATCCCCGTCGTCGTCTTCATCATCACGGCGCTCTCGAATGCGGTGAACCTGACCGACGGCCTCGACGGGCTGGCCGCCGGCGTGACGGCCATCGTGGCGATGGGCCTGACGGCGCTCTGCTACATTGCCGGAAACGCGGTCTTCGCAGGGTTTCTCAACGAGATGCTCATCCCGGGCGCGGGCGAGTTGACCGTCTTCGCGGCGGCGCTGGCGGCGGGATGCCTCGGCTTTCTCTGGTTCAACGGCTACCCCGCCACAGTCTTTATGGGCGACACCGGCTCGCTCGCGCTCGGCGCCGCGGTCGGAGCGCTGGCGCTGATGATCAAGAAAGAGTTGCTCCTTCCGGTGCTGTGCGCCGTCTTCTTCATGGAATCGCTCTCGGTCATCATTCAGACGACCTATTTCAAATATACGCGACGCAAGTACGGCGCGGGCAAGCGCGTCTTTCGCATGGCTCCGCTGCATCACCACTTTGAAGTCAAAGGCACCCCCGAACCGAAGATCGTGCTTCGATTCTGGATCGTGACCGTCGTCACGGTCATCGCCACGTTGCTCGTGCTTCGGATCCGATAGCCCGGCGCAGACCCCCCACGCATCATGAACCCGGAAACAGTGCAAGGCAAGGCGGTGACCGTCGTCGGAGGCGGGCGGAGCGGGCTCTCCGTGGCGCGTCTGCTGGCGCAGGCGGGCGCTTCGGTCTTTCTCACCGAACGCGGCGCGCCCACGTCCGGGCTCCGGGAAGCGCTCGACGCCCTCGGTGTGCGAAGCGAGTTCGGCGGGCACACCTCACGCGCGCTCGACGCCGACTTCTTCGTCGTCAGCCCCGGCGTGCCCTCGACGGTGAACCTGGTCCGACAGGCGCAAAGCATGCGGATCCCGGTCTATTCCGAGATCGAGGCGGCCTCGTGGTTCTGCCGCGCGCCCATCGTGGCCATCACCGGCTCGAACGGGAAGACGACGACTACGAGCCTCATCGCTCACATCTTCCGGCGCTCGGGCCGCCCGACCATCGTGGCGGGCAACATCGGATACCCGTTCTCCGACTACGTGCGCGAGGCGCCGCCGGAAGCCGTGGTCGCGCTCGAAGTGTCCAGCTTTCAGCTCGACCACATCGATGCGTTTCGCCCCCGCGTGGCCGTGCTTTTGAACGTCACGCCGGATCATCTCGACCGGTACGACAACGACTTTGAGGCGTACGCGCGGAGCAAGTTTCGCATCCTCGAAAACCTGGGCGCGGGGGATACGCTGGTCTATAACGAAGATGACGACCTCATACGCGAATACGTCCGGCGGGAACGCGGAACGCGGGCCTTCCGGGCGCTGGGGTTCAGTATTGAAAGAGCATGCGAAGCGGGTGCATTCGTCCGTGACGGAGCGCTCGTCCTTCGGATCAACCAACACGAGGAGGTTCTCATGCAAGCCGAACAACTGGCCCTCCGGGGCCGACACAACCTGTACAATTCGTTGGCGGCGGCGGTGGCGGCGCGGGTGATGGAGGTCCGAAATGACGTGGTGCGCGAGAGTATGGCCGGCTTCGAAGGGGTGCCGCACCGGCTCGAGTTCGTCCGGGAGATCGAGGGCGTCCGCTATGTGAACGACTCGAAAGCGACCAACGTGAACTCGGTCTGGTATGCGCTCGAAACGTTCGAGGAGCCGATCGTGCTGATCGCGGGGGGACGCGACAAGGGCAACGACTATACGTCGCTCAAGCCGCTCGTGCGGAGCAAGGTGCGCGCGCTGATCGCCCTCGGGGAGAGCGCCGGGAAGGTGCTCGACGCGCTCGGGCCGTATGCCGGAGCCGCCGCATCGGCCCGCTCGATGGAGGAAGCCCTGCGGCGCGCGCGGGAATATGCGAAGCCCGGCGACATCGTTTTGCTGAGCCCTGCCTGCGCCTCGTTCGACATGTTTGAGAACTACGAGGACCGGGGCGACACTTTCAAACGGCTCGTGGCCAGCCTCTGACCGGCGGCTTCGCGCACGAACACCGGCGACGGAAAGGGAGGGATCAGAGATCAGAGATGAAATGAGTACGCTGCATCTGAAAATATCGCATCTGAAGAAGCTGGCGCGGACGCCGGCGGACAAATACGTGGTGTGGGGCGTGTGGACGCTGGCGGCGGTCGGCGTGGTGGCGGTCTACAGCGCCGTCTCGTTTCTGGCGGCCACGAAGTCGGGAGGCGACACGGAGCGGTTTCTGCTCAAGCACGTGGCGCGGCTGTCGCTGGCGCTGGTCATGGTCGGCGTCTTCAGCGTGATCGACTATCGGTGGCTGGCGCGGAAGAGCCGCGGAATACTGATCGTAGCCATGCTTTTTCTGGCCGCTGCGTTGCTGCTGGGCGAAACGCTGGGCGGGGCAAAGCGATGGTTTCTGGGCTTTCAGCCGTCCGACGTGGCGCGTGTGGCCCTCGTGCTGCACGTCGCGTTTCTGCTGAGCCGGAAACAAACCTACATCCGGGATTTCAAGCGCGCCTTCGTGCCGGTGGCGCTGTGGATCGGAGCGGTCGTCCTGCTCATCGGAACCGCGGACCTCTCGACGGCGGCGGTGGTGCTCACGGTGATGCTGCTCATGTGCTTCATCGGGCGGATGCGGGTGCTTCACCTCGGCATCGCCCCGGTGCTCGGTCTTCTGGGGGTCTACGTCATGCTGTTGGCTTCGCCGCAGCGGGCGGCGCGTGTGGAAGCCTACCTCGGCATGAAGCTCTTTCCGAACACCCGGGCCGAACAGGTCTTTTCCAGCCGGGACGAAGGGTATCAGGCCGAGCAGGCGCGCATCGCCTTTGCCATGGGCGGGCTGACCGGACTGGGGCCGGGCAAGAGCGTGCAGCGAGACTTCCTCCCGGCTCCGTACAACGACTTCATCTTCGCCATCATTGCCGAGGAGTACGGCATCGCGGGGGCGCTGGCGCTGCTGGCGGTGTTCATCATGATCCTGTATCGCGGCTTCCTCCGCATCGCACGGGACGCCCCCGATCCGCTCGGCCTGTTGCTGAGCGTGGGGCTGGCGACGATGCTCGCGCTCTACGGCTTCATCCACGCGGGCGTGGCTTCCGGGCTGCTGCCCGTAACGGGCTTGCCGATGCCGTTCGTCTCGTACGGCGGCACCTCGATGCTTGCCAACGGAGTGATGGCGGGCATCCTGCTCAACGTGTCCCGGCAAGCCCGGTGATGCGTTTCACCCCTTAACCTTAACCTTTGACCCTTGACTTTGCGTGATGCGTCGTGCGTCGTCTGCTCATCCGGCGTTGCTCTGCGGTCCCCTTTGCGCTTCGGGTTTGATTTTCCCGGCGGCGCGCATCACGCTCCTTTTTCTCGTGAAGAGCCCGCTTGAATGCGGACACCGCGGCGCCCGAAGGGGAGCCGCAACCCGGATACGGTCTATGCAGCGCGCGCCCCGAATATTGTTTGCCGGAGGAGGCACCGGCGGTCACGTCTACCCGGCCATCGCCGTGGCGGACGCGATCCGGTCGCTCGAGCCGGAGGCCGCCCTCGCCTTTGCCGGAACGCAGGAGCGGATGGAGTGGGAGGCCGTGCCGAAGGCGGGGTATCCGATCTATCCGATCACGGTGGTCGGGCTTGAGCGCAAGCTCACGGCGCGGAACCTGGCTTTTCCGTTCAAGCTCGTCCGGGGCTTTGCGCAGAGCTGGGATCTCGTCGGCGCGTTCGATCCGGACGTGGTGGTGGGCACGGGCGGCTTCGTGGCGGGGCCCGTGCTCCTGGCGGCGAGCCTGCGCGGGCGGCCCATCGTGCTTCAGGAGCAAAACGCTTACGCGGGCATGACGAACCGGCTGCTGGCCCGCCGCGCGGCGGAGATCCACGTCGCCTTCCCCGAGGCCGGGCAAGCCTTCCCGGAGGGCAAGAGCATCCTCAGCGGCAACCCGACGCGCCCCGAGCTTCGGACGGCGAGCCGCGCCGAGGCCCGCCGCTTCTTCGACGTGCCGGAGGACGCTCCGGTGCTGCTCGTCTTCGGCGGATCGCTCGGGAGCCTGGCCCTCAATGCGGCGATGGAAGCGCATCTCGAAGCGCTCCTCGCCGACGGGCAAACGCACGTGCTCTGGCAGACGGGCGCGCGGTACTTCGAGCGGCTCCGGGGGCGGGTGGCGGCGCACCCCCGGCTTCGGCTCCTGAAGTACATCGATCGGATGGACCTGGCCTATGCCGCCGCCGACGCGGCGTTGTGCCGGGCCGGAGCCCTCACGTGCAGCGAGCTGATGGTCACCGGGACGCCGGCCGTCCTCGTGCCCTCGCCCAACGTGGCGGAGGATCATCAGACGAAAAACGCGCAGAGCATGGCCGAAGCGGGCGCCGCCGTTTTGCTGCCGGAAAGCGCGCTCGACCGGGCGCTCGTCCGCGAGGCGCAGGCGCTCCTCGGCGACGCCGAGCGCCGGGCCGCGATGACCGCCGCCGCGCGCGCCCTGGCCCGCCCCGACGCCGCCGAACGCATCGCGCGCGCCGTGCTTCGCCTGGCCCGGGGAAAGCCGCACCACGCACCGGAAACGCAGGCATGAAACGTAATCCCGAACAGAGCGAACGGAGACGACAACCCTTCCTGGGGCGCATCCGCCACGTCCACATGGTGGGCATCGGCGGCATCGGGATGAGCTCCATCGCCGAGGTGCTCCTGAGCCGCGGCTACCGCGTGACCGGCTCCGACCTGAAGAAGAGCGACGTCACCGCCCGCCTCGAAACGCTCGGCGCGGTGATCTTCGAAGGCCACGCCGCCGAACAGGTGGGCGACGCCGGCGTGGTCGTCCACTCCTCGGCGGTGGACCCGGCGCGCAACCCGGAGACCCTCGAAGCCACCCGGCGCGGCATCCCGCTCATCCCCCGCGCGGTCATGCTCGGCGAGCTCATGCGGATGAAGTTCGGCATCGGCATCGCCGGCACGCACGGCAAGACGACCACCACCTCGATGACCGGCCTCGTCGTGGCCGAGGGCGGCTTCGACCCGACCATCATCGTCGGCGGCAAGGTGGCCGTCTTCGACTCGAACGCCGTCGCGGGCGAGGGCGACGTGATCGTCATCGAAGCCGACGAATACGACCGCACCTTTCTCCGGCTGACCCCCTCGCTCGCCGTCGTGACGAACATCGAGGCCGAACACCTCGACATCTACGAAGACCTCGACGACCTCATGGACGCCTTCGTCCAATACGCCAACTCGGTGCCCTTCTTCGGGGCGGCCCTGCTCTGCCTCGACGACCCGAACGTGCAGGCCGTCGTCAGCCGCATCGACCGGCGCGTGGTGACCTACGGGCTGACCCGGCAGGCGGACGTCCGCGCCGAGAATCTCACACACGAAGGGCTGATGACGCGCTTCGAAGTGATCGCGGGGGGAGAGACGCTCGGCGCGGTCGCGTTGCGCGTGCCGGGGACGTTCAACGTGCAAAATGCGCTGGCCGCCGTGGCCGTGGGCCTCGAGCTCGAGATCCCTTTCGAAAGCATCCGCGCGGCGCTGGCGAAATACTCGGGCGTGCACCGGCGCTTCGAACCCATCGGCGAGGCCGCCGGCGCGCTCGTCATCGACGACTACGCGCACCATCCGACCGAGGTGCGGGCCACGCTCGAAGCCGCTTCCGACGCCTTCCCGGACCGCCGCATCGTCGCCGTCTTTCAACCGCACCTGTACTCGCGAACGCGTGATTTCAAAGAGGACTTTGCACGGGCCTTCTTCAACGCCGACACGCTCGTGGTCATGGACGTGTACGGCGCGCGCGAGGAGCCGGCGCCGGGCGTCTCGGGCAGCCTCGTGGCGGACCTCGCCAGGCGCTTCGGACATCGCGACGTGCACGACGTGCCGGACAAAGCCGCCATGCCCGAATACGTGGCCGCCCTCGCGCGCCCCGGCGACGTGATCCTCACCCTCGGTGCGGGCGACGTCTGGCGATACGGGCGAAAGCTCCTGACAGCCTTGAAAAAACGGGAGGCCGAGAACGCCTCTACCTCCACACGGGACACAAACGGAACAAGCACATGACGAAAGCGAAATCCGGACGTCGGGCCTGGATGGCCGCATTGCCGGTGATGCTGGCGCTCGGCGTCGTCGGCGCGTTGGGATGGCACTGGCTCTCCGGCCTGACGTGCCGGACCATCGAGGTGACGGGGATGCGCCATGCCGAGCGGGAAGCGATTCTCGATCTGGCGCGGGTGGACACCGGCATGGTGCTGTTCGACGTCGATCCGGCGCTCGTGGCCGACCGGGTGCGGCGGCATCCGTGGGTGGCCGAGGCGGAGGTGGCGCGTCTGCCGACGGGCACGCTCGCCATCGAGGTGCGCGAGCGGCGGCCCGTGGCGCTCGTGCTCGACCGCACGGGCATGCCGTCGCACTACCTCGACGCCGCCGGCGCGCAGATGCCCCTCACGCCGGGCATCGTCCACGACGTGCCGCTCGTGCGGGGGCTTCGGCAGCCATACCACCCCGTGCAGCCCGTCGAAAACGCGGAGGTGCGCGCGCTGCTCGCCGCGCTGGCCGAGGCGCCCCCCGAGGTGGAGGCCCTCGTCTCCGAAGTGGAGATCCGCGACGGCAACGAACTGTGGGCATACACGACGCCCGACGGTGTGCACGGAGCCGTTCCCGTGCGGCTCGGGCGCACAGACTTCTCCGAAAAGCTCTCGCGGCTGCATGCGTTCTGGCAACAGGCCGTGCTGCCGCGACCGGACAAGGCCTTCCGCCTCATCGACCTCCGCTTCGAGAGCCGGATCGTCACCGAAGAACAATGATCATCGACAACCTCATGGGCATCCGTCAGGCGCGTGACGGCAAGATTTTCATACGGTAAACCAGGGTCAGCAAAATGAATGAACGCATCGTTGTGGGTCTGGACATCGGGACCACGAAGGTATGCGCCGTCGTCGCTTCGGTGGACGACCACGGGCGCATTAACGTGCTCGGCATGGGGCTCGCCCCCTCGGACGGGCTCAACCGGGGCGTGGTGGTCAACATCGACCGGACGGTGGCGGCGGTGCGCGAAGCCGTCAGCGAGGCCGAGCGCGTGGCGGGCGTGCGCGTGCAGAGCGTCATCGTCGGCATCGCGGGCGACCACGTGCAGAGCCTCCAGAGCCGGGGCGTCGTCGCCGTCTCGAACCGCGACGGGGAGATCACCGAAGCCGACGTGCACCGCCTGCTCGAAGACACCACCTACATGGCCATGCCCACGCCCGCCGACCGGGAAATCCTCCACGTCATCCCGCAGGACTTCATCGTCGACGGGCAGGACGGCGTGGCCGATCCCGTGGGCATGAGCGGCGTCCGCCTGGAGGCCAACGTCCACATCATCACCGGCCTCGTCTCCGCCGTGAAGAACATCTACCGGTGCATCGAGAAGGCCGGCTATCAGGTGGCCGACATCGTGCTCGAACCGCTCGGCTCGTCCTTCTCCGTGCTTCATCCGGACGAGAAAGAGGTCGGCGTGGCCCTCATCGACATCGGCGGCGGCACCACGGACATCGCCGTCTTCGAGGACAACACCATCCGGCACACCGCCGTCATCGCCATCGCCGGAAACAAGGTCACGGACGACATCCGGAAGGGCCTCGGCGTCATGCGGGATCAGGCCGAGCGCCTCAAGTGCGACTTCGGCATCGCCATCGTCGACGTCGTGGACGAGGACGAACGGATCAGCATCCCCGGCATCGGGGGCCGTTCGGACAAGAGCATCGGGCGAAGCACGCTCGCCCAGATCATCCAGCCGCGCATGGAAGAAATCCTCGAGATCGTCGGCATCGAGATCGAACGGAGCAAATACATGAGCCACCTCTCGGGCGGGGTGGTGCTCACCGGGGGCGGCTCGCTCATCCCCGGCACGGCGGAGCTCGCCGCCGAGGTGCTGGGTATGGAGACGCGCGTGGGGCGTCCGATGGGGCTGGGCGGCGGCCTCGTCGAAGAAGTGTGCGACCCCAAGTTCGCCACCGCCGTGGGCCTCGTGCTCTACGGCCTGCGGCCCGAGATGATCGGCGGC
>JALSSK010000415.1 GCA_026984335.1 Rhodothermales bacterium | reverse complement strand
CTCGACCACGATGCCGACGCCGCCCGCCGGACGCCGGGGCGAGTGGGGAACGCGCGCGGGCAGCAGAAACACCTCGCCGGCGCGGATGACGTTCTCCACCTGTCGCCCCTCCTCGTCGATGGTCCATAGGTGAAGCTCGCCTTCGAGCTGATGGAAGAACTCCTCGGTCTCATTGTAATGGAAGTCCTTCCGAGCATTGGGGCTGCCGACGACGAAGATCATATAGTCGTCCGAGTTGTCGAAGAGCGGTTTCGCCATCACGGGGGGTCTGAGCACGTCCCGGTTGGCGTCGATCCATTGCTGAAGGTTGAAGGGCTTGTTCATGGCGGTCGGAGGTTGGTTTGGGAGAAAAGGCTCCGTGGCGCGGTCATACGCCGGGCATCGTGGCAATGCACTTCAGTTCGATGGCGATGGGGGTCGGGAGGGCGTTGACCTCCACCGTGGTGCGGCACGGCTGATTCTCGGCGAAATACTCGGCATACAGGCGGTTGAACGCGGCGAAGTCGTCTTTCATGTTTGTGAGGAATACGGTCACGTCGACGAGACGATCCCATGAGGAGCCCGCGTCTTCGAGGATCACGCGTACGTTCTCGAAGACGGACCGGCACTGCGCCTCGATGTCGTAGGCGACGACGTTGCCCGCGTCGTCGAGCGTGACGCCGGGGATGGCCGTCGTGCCCGCGCGGCGGGGGCCGACGCCGGAGAGGAAGAGGAGCTCGCCCACGCGACGGGCGTGCGGGTACGCGCCGACGGGTTTCGGGGCGCGGTTCGTGCGGAGGACGTCAGGCATGTGTCGTGTATGGGGGGTGTATGGGTGGGGGGGGCGCGGTATTCGTAGTCCGAAGAGCGAAAGATCCCATCTTCGGCTTTTGTAGGCATGGGCGTCCATGCCGCGCAAGCTAAAACATACGGCTACATTTTCCTCAAAACATAGAAGCAGCCTTCAGGCTGCACGGGCAGTAGCGCCGGTGCGCCGTCATGCCGAAGACGAGGCATCAGGTTGCCTCCCTTACGACCTACGCACCGCTGTTCAGTTCAACTTGACGCATACGTTCTTCGGCTCGGTGAAGAAGCGGAGCGCTTCCCATCCGCCCTCGCGCCCCACACCGGAGGCTTTCACGCCGCCGAAGGGGGTGCGGAGGTCGCGGAGCATCCAGCAGTTGATCCACACGATGCCGGATTCGAGCCGCGCCGCCATGCGGTGCGCCCGCGTCAGATGTTCGGTCCACACCACGGAAGCGAGGCCGTACGGCGTACCGTTGGCATAGGCGAGCACCTCCTCCTCGTCGTCGAAGGGGAGGAGCGTGGCGACGGGGCCGAAGATCTCCTCCCGGTTGACGCGGCACGTCGGGGCGAGTCCTTCGAGGACCGTTGGCGCGACGAAGAAACCGCCGGCGCACCGCCCTTCGAGCAGGACGCGGCGGCCGCCGCACAGGACCGTCCCGCCCTCCTCTTCCGCCAGATCAATATACGACAGGATCTTTTCGAGGTGGGCTTCCGAGACCACCGCGCCGAGGTCCGTTTCGGGGTCGAGCGGGTCGCCGACCCGGAGGGCCTCCACGCGCGCCACGAAGTCGTCGCGGAACCGTTCGTACAGGGGACGCTCGATGAAGATGCGCGAGCCGCACAGGCAGATCTCTCCCTGATTGGCGAAGGCCGAACGGACCGTCGTTTCGAGCATCTCGTCGTACCGGCAGTCGGCGAAGACGATCGTCGGGTTTTTCCCGCCGAGTTCGAGGGAGAGCTTTTTGAACAGCGGCGCGGCCATTCGGGCGATGGTCGCGCCGGTGCGGGTGCCGCCGGTGAACGAGATCGCCTTCACGTCCGGGTGGATCGTGAGCGCCGCG
>JALSSK010000414.1 GCA_026984335.1 Rhodothermales bacterium | reverse complement strand
GCATACGCTTCTTCGAGCAGCCGCTTCTGAAGAAAGTGCGCCACCGGGTCGTTGTGCTCTTCGCCGACGAACACCACGTCGACCGTGTCCATGGCGGCAAAGACGTCTTCGAGCGTGGCGGGCGCGCCGTCTGCCCGGTACACCCGGTAATGATCCGGCGTGATCTCGACCGAGTCGGCGGGGACGTTCTGAGCCAGAGCCGTGAAAAAGGGCGTCAGAAAAAGGCTCAGCAATAGCACCGTGCGCATGGGGAGTTTGGTCGCTGTTTGGGAAGGAAAGGGGAATGCGTTCGCGTCCGGGGTCAGGCTCGGGCCTCAGCGCCCGCGGCGGCGGCCCCCGCGACGGCGGCCGCCCCGGCGATCTCCGCTCCCGTGGGGTCGAGACGGCTCGCCTTCTCCGGCGTCCTCCGCCTCCTCCACCGCCTCTTCCGCCTGCGGCTGCTCCGGCGCGCGGTGCATGAGCTGATGATACACGTCGTCGACGAGCATGGCAAAGAGTTCGGGCTCTTCCTGCGCCAGTTCTTCGACGAGCGGCACGAACCGCTGAAGTCGTTCGCGTTCGAGGTTGCTTTTCGTGCGGAAACGCTCTTCGAGGACGGCAATCATGCGCTCGGACACGCGCTTCTCGACGTCTTCCTGACCGGGGACGTTCATTTTTTCGAGGGCTAGGTCATATCGATGTGCGATGGCCAGCAACGCGCGTTCGTCTTCGAACGTCGCCAGGACGATCGCCGTGCCGGTCTTTCCCGCGCGCGCCGTGCGCCCGGACCGGTGAATGTAGTACTCCGGATCGTTCGGCACGTCGTACATGAAGACGTGGCTCAGATCGGAAATGTCGATGCCGCGCGCGGCCACATCGGTGGCGACGAGGAAGCGAAGCCGCCCCCGCCGGATGCGGTCCATCACCCGCTCGCGCGCGCGTTGCTGAAGGTCGCCGGTGATGCTGTCGGCGTCGTAGCCGTAATTTTTGAGGAACTGGGCCAGGTACTCGACCTCACGCTTGGTGTTGGCGAAGATGATGGCCGACTCCGGGTTCTCTATCTCGATCAGCCGGACGAGCACGCGATCCTTCTCCATCGGGTCCACCTTGTAATACCGGTGTTCGATGGCGTCGACGCCGACCTGACCGGCGCTGAGCGAGAGGAAGCCGGGTTCGCGGAGAAACTCGCGGGCGAGGGCGCGCACCTTCGGGGGCATCGTGGCGCTGAACATGTACGATTGCCGCTTCTCCGGCAGGTACCGTTTCAGTTGCCGCATGGCCGGATAGAACCCCATCGAGAGCATCTCGTCGGCCTCGTCGAGGATGAGCAGCCGGAGGGCGTCGAGGCGGAAGGTGCGACGTTCGAGGTGGTCGAGGATCCGGCCGGGCGTGCCGATGACGACCTGTGCGCCGTCTTCGAGCGCGCGGACCTGCGGCCCATACCGGACGCCGCCGTAGACGAGCGCCGCCTCCAGTCTCGGCTCGGCGCCGCTCATCCGCACGAACTCCTCGTGGATCTGCCGCGCGAGCTCGCGTGTGGGCGTCAGGATGAGGGTCTGAGGAGCTTTGAACTCGGGGTCGAGCAGTTCGAAGAGCGGCAGCAGAAACGCGCCCGTCTTTCCCGAACCCGTGCGCGACTGCACGATCAGGTCGCGACGGTCGAGCAGGTAAGGGATGGCTTTTTGCTGAACCGGCATCAGGCGGTCCCATCCCGCCGCGGCGACGGCGGCGCGCACCCGTTCCGGCAAGGTGTCGATCGTGGCGTCGGGCAACGGCGTCTCCGGCTCCACGTAAGTTTTTTCGGCCTGTTTTTGCTTGGCGAGCTCCTGTCCGCGTGTGGTGAGATCAATCACCCGTGTATACGGGCTTCCCGAATTCGAATCGTTCGGCATAAC
>JALSSK010000413.1 GCA_026984335.1 Rhodothermales bacterium | reverse complement strand
TAGCCGCCCATTTCGGTGACGATGATGGGCTCTTCCGCTTCGCCCTCGTCCTGGCCTCCGAAAGTCGTGACGCGGGTGGAGTCGAGCGTCGCGCCGAGGGCGCCCCTGCGCAACGCGCGCTGAGCGGACTGATAGCCCCCCATTTCGGTGACGATGATGGGCTCTTCCGCTTCGCCCTCGTCCTGGCCCTGGGCAAGCGCCGGAGAGGTTGCAACGAGCATCAAGAGGGAGAAGACCCAGAGCGTCGGGATGAGCGGACGAGACGTGAAAAATTTAGTAACGGAGTACATGGTGAAACACCTCCTCTTTTTTTGTGACCCCCGTTCGGCATCGTGTGGGGTGATTCAGGCGTGCCGTGGCCTGTGCCGTATGGGGAGATCAATAGGATGGAAGGGCGCTTTCGATGCGCAAGGGGATCGAAAGAGGGCCCTGTCTTACAATCGGACGAAAGGAGAAAATGTTAAATTTCCACAGAGATGTGCTTGCAGGCGTGGGGGCGTCCGCGTTGGAAGGGGGGGAGAGAAGCGTGAAACGAAGCGCGACGGGGGCGCTCACTGTGAGTCGCCGATGATGGAGAAGGGAGCCCAGAAGAAGGGATGGTGGGTGTGGGGGTCGCGGATGAACTGCCGCTGGATTTTCGCCAGGGCGCGGGCTTTGCCCTGGGCGTCGAGCAGGTTTTCGTAAAAACCGACCATGAACGAAGCGCTGATCCGGTCGTCGATGGGCCAGAGGCTAGCCATGACGGTCGGTGCGCCGGCCACGAGAAAGGCCTGGTTGAGGCCGATCCATTCGTCGCCGGCGGGGATGTCGGAGCTGAGGCCGCCGCTGAGAGCGGTTTCGCAGGCGCTCAGCGTGACGAGGTAGGCGTTCAGGCGCAGCCGTCCGATGTCGGCCACGTTGAGCGCGCCGCCGTGGAGTTCGAGGCGGGAGAACCAGGGTGCGCGCCGGACGAAGGTGCCGTGTGTGGCGATGTGGATGATGTCGTAGTCCTCGGAAAGCTCGATGAGGTTGTCCCGATTGGCCTGTTCGCCGACGAGCTTCAGGGCGCGGATCGCGGGGAGGCCGGCGATGGCTTCGGCTTCTTTTCGGGAGCCGGGCAGCCGGTTTTCCGGGTCGGCTACGAGGAGGATCGAGCGCCAGAGCCGCGGGTTGTGGGCGCGCGTGATGGCGAGCACACCCGCCGAGGGCGTGACCGAGAGGGAATACCGCTCGACGAGGAACGTGCCCGAGTCGTCTTGCAGCGCGGCAAAAGGCAGGTAATAGAGGGCGCCTTCGGGCACGAGGTGCAGGTGCCGGGTCGAGGGGGGGAGCGCGTCGAGCAACGGGTCGATGAGCCAGGCGTAGAGACGGCGGCTCGTGGGCCGCCACGTGACGCCGTCGGTTTCGGCGGAGGCGGTAATCTGGTCCCGGAAGAAGAGAATGGCCTCTTCCAGATCGTCGGGCGCAATGGCGAGGGGCCGGAAGAGGAGGGTGTCCGGCGTGATGACGTAGGCGACGGTGGACGGGGGGCGTTCCCGCCCCGGATCTTCGCGGAGGCTGTAGACGATCATGGCCTCGTCGCGGGCGAGGAGGGCGCGTGCCCCGGCGCTCGAGAGCGGGGTGACGTTGCGCATGGCCCGGAACATGCCTTCTTCCGGCAGTCGGTTCAGCGTGGCCTGATAGAGCGAGTCGGCTTCGCGATAAGCCCGGGCAAGGTCGGCGGCGCGCGTCTGGTCGATGATGTCGTCCGAGGGCGTTTCGGTGAGGTCCCGGTCCCTACGGGTCAGTTCTTCGGTGATGGCGCGTTTGCGGCGCTCGGCTTCGATCAGTTGTTCGGCGTCGGCGTCGGCGGTAACGGAGTTGTCTTGCTGGGTGGTGAACAGGAGGTCGCCCAGGCTGCGGCTCCGGGCGCGTTCCGTGAAGTGAAAGGCGTCCTCGACGCGGCCCTGCGCTTCGAGGAAGGCGGCGAAGTCTTTGTAGACCGTCACCTTGTCTTGCACGAAGGCCGCCCGGTTTTCGCGGGAGAGCAGGTTTTCGCGAATGACTTCGGTGGTGGCGATGGCTTCCCGGAACGCTTGTTCCGCGGCGTCGCGTTCGCCGAGGCCCCAGTGGGCCAGCGCCATGAGGTGGAGGAGGCGCCACTGTCTGGCGGGTTGCCGAAAGGTATGCTCGAGTCGTTCGGCCTCGCGGAGGTGACGGAGGGCCTGCCGGTAGCGTCGTTCCTTCAGGTCGAGGTTGCCGAGAGCGATCTCGAGCCGATAGCGAAGAGGCGTGTCGAGGCCGGCCCGATCAATGACCTTCCGGGCTTCCTCGAAGTGGGTTCGGGCCTCGGAGTAAGCGCTCCGGTTCACGGCGTTCCACCCCAGCTTGAGAAGGGTGGAGGTGACCAGAGAGGGGTGTTCCGTCCGGAGCAGCTCACGCGCATCTTCGAAATAGGCGGCCGCCTGGGCGTAGTTTCCGAACTGGCTGTAGGCGCGCCCGAGGCCCAGGTAGGAGAGGGCCGTCGTCACGGTGTCGGCATTCCGGCGTTCGTATTCGAGGAGGGCGTCGTAATAGGATTTGGCCTCGGAGGTGTTGTGCATGTTGAGGGCGGTGCGTCCGAGGCGCTGGTAGAGTTCGCGCACGCGGCTGTGACGTCGGTGCGTTTTGGCGAGGGTGAGTGCCTCTTCGTACTGCGTAAGCGCGGCCTCGAAGTTGCCCCACCGGTTATCCACGTCGCCGAGGATCATGCGGGCCATGATCTCCGAAGGCACGGCGCGATGACTCCTGGCGCGTTTGAGGGCGTCGAGGGCGGTGGTGCGGGCAGGGGTGTACCGGCCCATCTGATAGCGGAGGTGGGCGAGGGAGGTGAGGGCCTGAAGCTCGGCGCTCAGGTTGGACCAGGCCTCGGCTTCGGCGCGGGCGGTTTCGAGCGCGGCTTCGGCGTCGGTGAAGCGGAAGAGTCCGTTGAGCGCTGTGCCCTTGAGCACCAGCACCTCGGCATGCTGACGCCGGTTGTGCCGGGCATAGAGCGTATCTGCCTGTTCGAGCATCTCGAGGGCTTCCCGGTAATGTTGCTGGCGTATCCGGATGTCGGCCAACCGGTACAGGTTGACGCCCTCACTGGCGCCGTCGGCGAGGGCGCGGCTTTGCTCGAGCGCCGCCTTGAACATTTGCTCGGCGCCGGTGAGGTCGCCGTATTGCAGCATCAGGGTTCTGCCGAGGTTGCCGCGAAGGATGAGCTCCGCCTGGCGGTCACCGCGGACCCGGGCGGCCCGGATGCCGGCGTTCAGCACGGTGGTGAGCTTCTCCGGCTGGGCCGTGTAAAAATACAAGCGACCCAGCTCCCGGTAGGCTTCGGGATCGTCGGGAGCGAGACGGGTGACGCGCCGGAGCAGGGAGTCCGCCATGCCCCAGTCGGAACGGAGGACGGCTGCGTAGCCGAGCCCGAAAGCTGCGCCGAGCGCCGTCGAGTCCTTCGCCAGGCATTGCCGCCATGCCCGTTCCACCTCGGCGAACCAGGTCGCCTTCCGCTGAGACAGCCCGGCGTCGACGATGAGGCGCGCCAGCGTGGGGGCAAGGGCTTCGTCCCGGGCGATGCGTCGCCAGTGAGGGGCGGCTTCCTCGGGGGCAAGGACCTGCGCCAGTGCGGCTTCGCGATAGAGTGCGCTGTGCGGGTCCGGAAAGGCCTGCGCGGCGTCCGGGCGCGACGTCGTGTCGGGCGGAAGCGATCGGGAAAAAATGCGTCGGCAGGCGTCGGCGCGGCCGGTCTCGCGGCAGATCCTGGCGAGGCTGAGGTAAAGCGGACTAAGGCCGGGATACCGCGCGAGCAGGGCCTCCCCGGACTCCAGCGCCGAGGCCGGATTCTGGTTGATGGAGTGCATCCAGTCCCAGTAGGCCCGCTGGGAGGCGGACACCGGGGAGGCATCTTCGGACGTCGTGCACCGGGTGAGCGCCAGGCCCGCGATCAATACCGCAATCACATATGCGCCGGCTGGCAGCGTATAGGCACGCTGGTGGCTAACCATACAGGGGGCCGGGTTGGTGGCGGGTGCAAAAATACGAAACGCGCGTGAGGAATACGAAGACCGGACGCATGGGCCGAGACCATTTGTGACGGCATTTCGCCTGTCACGATCCCGGCGAGGTTCAACTGCCCCGGCGTTCCATTTCAAGCAGGCGTCGGATACGCTCTTCGGTTGGCGGGTGGGTCGAGAAAAGCTTGCGCAGGCCGCTCATGGCTCCGGCGAAGGGATTGACGATGAACATGTGGGCCGTGCTCGGGTTCGCGTCCATGGGGATGCGCTCGGCGCCCTCTTCGAGCCGGTTCAGCGCGGCGGCGAGGGCCCGCGGCTTGCCGCAGATCAGCGCCCCGTCGTGATCCGCCGCGAACTCCCGGGCCCGCGAGATGGCCATCTGAATCAGCATGGCGGCCAGCGGCGCGAGGATCAGCATCAAGAGCGAACCGAGGACGTTGTCGCGGTCGCGCCCGCCGCCGAAGAAGAGGCCGAAGCGCGCCAGAAGCGTGATCGCTGCGGCCAGCGTGGCGGCGACCGAGGAGGTCAGGATGTCGCGGTTCTTCACGTGCGCGAGCTCGTGCGCGAGGACGCCTTCGAGCTCTTCCGGACTGAGCATGCGCACGATCCCTGTGGTGACGGCCACCGCCGCGTGCGCCGGGTTGCGTCCCGTGGCGAAAGCATTGGGCTGATCGGAGGGGATCACGTAGACCCTGGGCATCGGGAGGCCGGCGCGCCGACGCAAACGGTCGATGATGGCATACAACTCCGGCGCCTCCTCCGGACCCACCTCCCGCGCCCGGTACATGCTCAGCACGATCTTGTCGCTGAACCAGTAGCCGGCGAAGTTCATCGCGACGGCCACGCCGAAGGCCAGGATCATCCCGCTCTCGCCGCCGAGCTGACGCCCGATGAGCGCGAAGAGGACAATCATTACGGCCATCAGGGCCGCCGTGCGAAGTGCGTTTGAAAACATATCTATTTCACCAGGTTCATTTTCACAGGGAAAACCCTTCTGTCGGGGCCCACGTTCCCGCGCGACTTCCGTGCCGGAACGCGGCTTCTGCCGGAATGTCAGCCGAGCAGGTGCGTGACCACCATGACGTCATAGAGGGCGTGCGTCCAGGCGGCCACGCCGAAGCCGCGCGCGAGGAAGAGCGCGTTCATGACGAGACCGAAAAGGAAGCGGAAGGTGAAGGACGGAAGCGTGAAGACGTCGCCGAGCGCGCCGAGGTAGTGCACGGCGCTGAAGACGGCCGCTCCCGCGAGGGCAGCCGTCAGATAGGCCGCGCTGCGCCGCTCGAAGAGACGCCGGAGCCCCACGTACAGCCCGCCGACGAGGAGCACACGGAAGACGAGTTCCTCATACAGCCCCGCGCCGATGGACAGGGTGAGCATCGTCCACAGATCGGGCGAGGCCGCTTGCGCCGGTCCGGCGGCAGAAAACCCGACCCGCACGGGCGCCGCCGAAAAGATCAGACCGACGACGCTCGAGACGACCACCGCCGCCATGACGGCATAAACCGCGCTCTCGGCGATCATCCAGCCGAAGTACGAGGGTCGGATCGGGAGCTTTTTCTTGCGTTCATACAGAAAGACGAAGCTGCCCGCCACGAGCACGACGAGCCCCACCGACGCCATGCCGGTGACGCCGAGGTGGAGGAGCAGTCGCTTGATCCATACTTCGGCGCCGACGTGCACCTCATAGGCCGAGCCCCGGTTGACGAGAACGATCAGCGCCTCGTAGAGCGCGAGCAAGGGCAGCACGCTGAGGAAGCCGTACGTTGCCGTGCGGGTGAGGCGGGGGTACGTCAGTCGCTCCGGGGGAAGCGGCGCGACGGTCGGGGATTGCATGAGCGAAGGGTTTTCGTTCGAAAAACTGCGCTAGGGGACGAGACGGATCTCGATCTCGGCGTCGCCGGCGAGGTCGAGCGCCCGCGCGACGGCCTCGGATACGTCCATGACGCAGCAGTCATCGAGGGGGCCCCGGTCGTTGACCTCGGCAAAGGTGCTCCGCCCCGTGGCGGGGTTGGTCAGGAGCACGAGCGTGCCGAGGGGAAGCGTCCGGTGGCTGACGGTGAACCGCGCCGGGTCGTACGGATCGCCGCCGGCGGTGAGGCGTCCGGCAAACGTCGGCGGGTAGACGAGCACGCGTCCCCTCGCCCACACCTCCGGCAACGCGCCTTCGGGCCGGGGAGCCGTGGCGGAGGCGGACGGGATGCGGAGCGTCTGCCCGACACGGATCCGGTCGCTTCGGAGCGCGTTGGCCCGGCGTACGGCGTCGACGCTCACCCCGTGCCGTGCGGCGATGCGGAAAAGGGTGTCGCCGCGCCGGACGACGTAGGGCGCCGTGGCGAAACGGGCCGGAAGGCGGATCGTGCGTCCCGCTTCGAGCGGCGCCGTGAGGCTGTCGTTGAGGACGAACAGCGTATCCGCCGGAAGCCCGAAGCGCTGCGCGACGGAGTAGAGCGTCTCACCCGGACGAACCGTGTACGCGGCATAGCGCCTTGCGGTGGTGTCCGGGAGCGCCGTGTCCGGTGCTTCGGCAGGGTTCGGCGCCGAGACGATCAGTCGTTGTCCGACGCGGATGCGATTGCCGGAAAGCCGGTTCCAGCGGCGCAATTGCTCCACGGAGACGCCCCGTTCCCGCGCGATGCCAAAGAGCGTGTCGCCGCGCCGAACGACGTACGTGTCGGCGGGCTGCGCCACCGCCGCGCCGGCGGCGAAGGCCAGCGCCAGCAAAGCCGGGAGGGCAATACGAAGGAAGGAAGGCATGGTTACGGGGAGCGGCAGGCGTGCGGGTCAGGCGTCGTCTTCAAAGCCGAGCCCCTGCGCTTCGGCCAGGGCGCTCTGAAGCTCGGCGCGCGCGTGGAAGTCGTGGCGGGCTCTGGCGATGCCGCGCCGGTACGCCGCGACGGCGTCGTCGGTGCGCCCGAGCTGCTCGTAGAGCTTGCCCAGATGATAATAAACGCCTATATAGTCCGGGTCGTCTTCGACGAGCGCTTCGAAAAAAGCGAGCGCCCGGTCCGTATCTCCCCGTTTGAGGTATTCTCCGGCCAGCGCAAAGCGGGTGAACGAGTCGCCCGGGTCTTCTTCATGGAAACGGAGCAGCGCTTCGAGACGGTTTTGCGGCATATTCCTTGCGAAAACGAAGGTTAGGGAAGGAGGATGAGCCTTTCGGTTGCCAATGAGTGTCAATTTCCCGAAAATGGAGGCAAGAACTTCCTGGCTCCGTGAAGATGACGCTACGCGGCTATCTTCCCCGAGATCCTTCTGTGGTATTTGTGTGTCGAAACGATGTTCAAAAAGTGGCCGAAAGCGGTCGTTTGTGATCGAAAATACCCTTTACAAAGCATCTGAAGGTGGAGCGGGCATCCGTCCCCATACCGACGTGGGTGCGCTTCACGGATGCCGGACCGGCGTCGGGGGGTGCGGCCCACTTCGTTTTATTATGACTCCTCTGTGCGCTTTCCCGATGTCCCTCGTTCGCGTCTTCACCGCGTTGCTCGTCGCGCTCATTGCGCTGACGGGGGCGCCGCGTCGTGCCCTGGCGCAGCCCTCGGATGCGAACGGCGTGATGGTGGAGGTGCGCACGATTAACGTGCAGATGCTCCGGCTCTCGGACTTCGATCCCATTCATCCGGAACGCTCGCCGGTTTTTCTGAGCATCACCATCGTCAACGATGGGCAGGAGCGCGATCTGAGGGTGGAGGTGCGGGCCTCTTCGGATCAGTATGGGCCGCTGGTGACGGGGGTGAAACGGATCGGGGTCGTCATGCCCGGCCAGATCATTCAGCTTACCAACCAGGACATCGAGGACTATGAGGTTGAGGATGCGGGCAATGAAGTCGTGAAGATTGCGCTGGCGCGCGGCGTGCTCCCGGCCGGAGACTACCTCTTCGACGTGCGGGTGTTCGACCATGCCGTACGCCCGCGCGGCGACCTGATCTCGGAAGAGGAGGGCATGATCGTGACGGAGAATCCGAGCCGGCAACTCGACCTGCTCGGCCCCGGCACGCCCTTCGGTCAGGAGCCGGACGCGCTGGCGACGACGTTCCCCATCTTTCAGTGGGTCTCGGACGCCAAACGATTCAACTTTGCGCTCTATGAGGTTCGCCCGGGACAGCGCTCGCCGGAAGACGTGGTCGGCAGCCGCCCGGTTTTTGCCATCCGGGACAGCCTCATGGCGACCACCGTGTTGCCGTATCCAAGCTTTGCCGAGGAACTGGAGGGAGGGCAGACGTATGCCTGGCAGGTCGAGGCCATCGTTCAGACGGCAGCGGGCGAAGTGACGTTTCCGAGTGAGTTGTACTGGTTCACGGTGGAACGCGAGGAGGATCTGACGACGGACGTGCAGGGGGGCGGGTCGATCGGCGCGCCGCCGCTTCCGGGCAGCGAGGTGCTTCGCGTGGAGGTGGAGCCGCAGGAGATCACCTTGCAGCCCGGAGCCTCGTTCCTTTTCCGCACGACGGCCTATGATGCGAGCGACCTCCCCGTCCTGGCAGCCGCGCCGGTGTGGAGCGTGCAGCCTCCTTCGGCGGGCTCCATCGATGAGACCGGTCGCTTCACGGCAGGGGAAAACGAGGGCGTGGCGGCCATCATGGCGCGCATCGGCGACGTCTCGGATTTTGCTACCGTGTTCATCGAGCACCCCGAAGCGCTCGTGGAGCCGATCACGTCCTCGCCGCCCGTCGATAGCACCAGGCTTACAGACGAAGGCGTAGCCGCCGCCGATTCGACGGTGGCGGATTCCTTACGCGGCGTCGGCGTGCACATCGTCTTCCCGAGTGAGGAACAGCAGGTCTTCGAGCCGAGCCTCACGTTCGTCTGGCAGACGGCCGGCG
>JALSSK010000412.1 GCA_026984335.1 Rhodothermales bacterium | reverse complement strand
TTCGGCCTCGGCGAGCGTGGCGCGGCGGGCGGCGAAAGGCACGGCATCGAGGGCGCGACGGGCGGCCTCCACGGCCCCGGCGGCCCGCGCAAGCTCGGCGTCGAGACGGGCGAGCGTCTCCCGCGCCGCTTCGAGCCGTTCGCGCCGCCCGAGCCGGTCGGCCCCGGCCGAGACGGCGGCCTGCGCGCTGCCGCCGCAGAGCAGCCCGCGCGCGTCCACCCATTCGCCCGACCGCGTGAAGAAACGCGCCGGGACGTCCGAGCGGGCCGCGAGCGCCCGGGCTTCGTCGAGGTCGTCGACGAGGTAGGCGTCGCGCAGAAGGGCGGGGACGAGGCGCGCATACGGCTCCGCCACCCGGACGACCGAGGCGAGCGGGCGCGGGAACGCCTCCGCCGGAGCCACGGGCTTCAGCCGTTCCATGACGAGGAACGTCGCGCGGCCCTTCCCGGCCTCGCGCAGCCGCGCCATCGCCCGGCGCGCCTCGGCTTCCGTCTCCACCACGAGGCACCCGGCGAGGGCGCCGAGGGCGGCGTCGAGGGCGCGACGGGCGGCGTCGTCGCAGGCCAGCACGTCGGCGACGGTGCGGAGGGGCGCGGCGGTCCATCCGGAGTCGGCGGCGAGAAAGCGCACGGCTTCGCCGAAATCCTCATACGAGGCGAGGAGACTTTCGAGGAGTTCCACTTCGGCGGCGGCGGCGTCGCGGCGGCGCTCGGCGCTCCGGCGCACTTCGAGGGCGGCTTCGAGCGCGTCGGAGCGCGCGTCGTGGAGGGCCTCGGCTTCGTCGAGGGCGCGGCGGGCCGTCGCGGCGGCTTCGGCGGCGGCATCGCGGCGCTCGGCGGCGGCGCGGAGGCGGGCGGCGAGCGCTTCGGCGTCGGCGTCGAGGGCGGCGGCCTGCGCCCCGTCCGCCTCGAGATCCTGTTCGAGCCGCTCACGTCGACCGGCCAGGCGGTCGCGGCGTCGGAGGTGCTCGGCGCGGGCCTCGGCGGCGGCCCGCTCCTCGCGGCGGGCATCCTCCAGGCTCCGTCGCCGCTCCCCGACGACGGCGTCCGCCGCGTCGCGGGCCACGCGGGCATCTTCGAGCGCTTCCCCGGCGGCGTCGCGCGCGGGCGCGACGGCGGCGAGGTCTTCGGCGAGCCGACCGGCCAGGCGGGTCAGCTCCTCACGACGGGCGGCGGCCTCCGTCTGCTCGCGGCGGGTGCGGTCGAGGTCGCGGCGGAGCGTCTCCAGGCGTTGCGCCTCCAGCCTTCGGTCGGCTTCCAGCCCACGCACCGCTTCGAGGTGCTCGTGGAGCGCCGTCTGCCGGGCCGAGAGCGCCTGCTCCCGTTCGACGTGCCGGGTGCGGAGCGCCTCGAGGTCGGCCTCGGCCTGCGCCAGACGGGCGTTGTGCGCCTCCAGCCGGTCGCCGAGGGCCTGTCGCTCCTCTTCGAGCGTCTGCGCCTGCGCGGTGAGCCGCTCATACTCGGCCTGCGCCAGCGCCAGCTCCAGCCCGCGAAGCCGCGCCTCATACTCCTTGTGCCGCTCCGCCTTCGCCGCCTGCCGCTTCAGGCTTCGGACCCGCTTCCCGAGTTCCTCGACGAGATCGCGCAGCCGCGTCAGATCGACCTGCGTGCCGTCGAGCTTCCGGAGCGTCTGCGCCCGCCGCATCTTGTACTTCGTGATGCCCGCCGCCTCCTCGAAGAGATGCCGCCGGTCGTGCGCGTTCTCCGAGAGGATGTCGTCGATCATCTTCAACTCGATGACCGAATACGCCCCGGCGCCCATGCCCGTGTCCATGAACAGGTCGGTGATGTCCCGAAGGCGGCACGGCACCCCGTTGAGCAAATATTCCGACTCGCCGGAGCGATAGAGCCGCCGCCCGAGCGTCACCTCGGTATACTCGGTCGGGAGCACGCCGCGCGTGTTCTCGATGGTCAGCAGCACCTCGGCCATCCCGAGCGGCCGCCGCTTCGCCGCGCCGTTGAAGATGACGTTCTCCATCTTCGACGAGCGAAGGATGCGCGCCCGCTGTTCGCCGATCACCCACCGCACCGCATCGACGATGTTCGACTTGCCGCACCCGTTCGGCCCCACCACCACCGTGACGCCGGGCGCAAAATCCACCACCGTCCGCGTGGCGAAGCTCTTGAAACCGTGAAGTTCGAGTCTGCTGAGATACATCGATAGAAGCCTTCGATCACGCGATGCGCCCCGGGGCGCCGTCTCCCGTTCATGAAAATGTGTCCAAATTACGCCGTCCGCATCGCCTCCAGGGCCGGCGTCATGGCCTCCTGTAATTAAAACGCTTGAATGCCGTTTTGCAAACGATGTTTTCCACGTTCATCCACAATGTGCAAATATTCCTTCATGATATTAATCTCCAATGACTTATCCCTCTGTCGAGGCCTCCGGATCGACCGCCCGAAACCGTTATTGTGTCCTTCCGCGCGCTTCCCTCCGGCGCGCGAACCTCTCTCGCGAAGCGGCGTAGGGAAACCAAGGGTAGCCGTGAAAAGCACCGGGCCGGAACGTCGCCGGAGGCGTGTGTTCAGTCCCCGACTTGCCTTAATATCGGCCCTGTGAAAACATCTTTTCCGGAAGAACCGTCCAGCTTCTTTTGCGCTGCCGGCCGTATTCACGCAGCCACTGTTCCAACCCTATAATCTTTCGAGAGGCCTATGCACATGCGCGCTACGATTCTTTTTTTAACGGTTCTGGCATGGACGCACCTCGACGTTCAGGCACAGATCAGCTTCACCCGCGCCGACATCGAGTCGCAGATCGGCAAGACGGTGGGGTTCACCAGCTACCAGGCCCTTTCCGGGCAGGAAACCGCCATCCAGGCGCTCATCGACCTGACGGGCGAAAACCAGACGTGGGACTTCACCACGCTCGCCTATGAAGCCGACCCCGACAGTTCGATCACGGAAACGTTTCTCGCCCTGCCGGACGACACCGTTCCCGCCTCGGACGATCCCCGCGTCGCCGGCGCCACGTACGTCGTCAAAGGGGTGGACGACAGCGGAGAGTACTACCTTTTTTTTCGGCGTGACCGACACCGAGCACAACGGATACGGCATATGGGCCATCGAGAATGGAGAGACCTTCGACGGTCTTTATGATCAGCCCCTGCTGGAAAACCCGTTCCCGCTTGCCTTCGGCGCGACGTGGACGGGCGAGACGACGTGGTCGCAGACCGAGCAAGGCGTCACGATCAACATCCATCAGCAACAGGACGGCGACGCGAACGGATGGGGCACGCTCATCACGCCCGCCGGAACCGAAGCGGTCCTTCGGTACGAACTGACGCTCACCATTACGACGACGATCCCCGGCGTTCCCACCCCGTTCACGACGACCTCTCGGGTGATCAACTTCGTGACGAAGGGCGGCATGGACGCGAGCATCACGATCACGACGGACCCGCTCACCAACCTGGAAGTCGTCACGGCCTCGTACAGCTTCGAGGGCACGGGCGGCACGGGCGCTCCGCCCGCCGCCGTCACGCTCGCGGCGCCGGAGGATGGCGCCATGGACGTGCCCACGGAGGTCGCGCTCTCGTGGAACGCCGCCGACGGCGCGGACACGTACGACGTGCAGCTCGCCACGGACGACGCCTTCACGGCGCTCGTCACCGACGAGAGCGGCCTGACGGCGACCAGCCTCACCGTCAGCGGCCTGGCCAACAACACGACGTACTACTGGCGGGTCCGCGCCGTGAACGGCGCCGGCGCCGGGCCGTGGTCGGAGACGCGCCGCTTCACGACGGCGAGCGGCGTCGCCGTCGAAGCCCTCGACGAGGAACTCCCGCAGGCCTTCGCGCTCCATCAGAACTACCCGAACCCCTTCAACCCGACGACGACGCTCCGCTTCGACCTGCCGGAGACGGCCTTCGTCTCGCTCACGATCTACGACATGCTCGGGCGCATGGTGACGAACCTCGTCAGCGAGACACTCGCACCGGGACGGTACGAGTATGCGTGGAGCGCCGAGGGGCTGCCGGGCGGGATCTACATCTACCGCATCGAGGCCGGCGCCTTCCGCGACGCGGGCACGATGGTGCTGCTCAAATAGGCTTCTTCCGCCGAAAAAACGAAAGCCGCCGGGCGTCTCCATACGTCCGGCGGCTTTTTTCTTTGTGAAGCACACGCGCACCCGCTCAAACGAGCCGGTCGCCCGCCCGCAGTTCGTAGCCCCGGAGAAACTCCGAGGCGGGGAGGCGTCGGTGGCCCTGTCGTTGAAGCTCCACGATCTCGACGGCGCCCTCGCCGCAGGCCACCACGAGGCGGTCGTCCGCGCGAAGGACGACGCCCGGCTCCCCCGCGCCCCCGGCGATCCTCGTGCGGTAGATCTTCAGGAGCGTCTCGCCGTGCATGGTCCACGCGCCGGGATGCGGCGAGAGGCCGCGCACGTGGTTGTGCACCTCGGCGGCGGGCTTCTCCCACGGGATGCGGCAGTCCTCCTTGAAAATCTTCGGCGCGGGGGTGGCGAGACGGTCGTCCTGCGGGGTGGGATGGGCCTCTCCGGCCTCGATCAAGCGCACCGTTTCGAGAACGGCTTCGGCGCCGAGGTCCTTCATGCGGTCGTGCACCTCGCCCGTCGTCTCGTCCGGGCCGATGGGCATGCGTTTCCTGAGGATCACGTTGCCCGTGTCCACCTTCTCCTGGAGGAAGAACGTGGTCACGCCGGTCTCCGTCTCGCCCGCCATGACGGCGCGGTGGATGGGGGCCGCGCCCCGGTACTTCGGCAGGAGCGAGCCGTGAAGGTTGAACGCGCCGAGGCGGGCCGCCGTGAAGACGGCGGGCGGCAGGATGCGAAAGGCCACCACCACGATGAGGTCCGGCTCCAGCGCGGCCACGGCCTCGGCGAAGGCGGGATCCTTCACCGATTCGGGCTGAAGGATCGTCTCGATGCCGAGGCGCTCGGCGGCGGCCTTCACGGGCGTCGGCGTCAGTTTTCGCCCCCGCCCGCGCGGGCGATCCGGCCCGGTGACGACGGCCACCGGCTTGTATCCGTGCGCCGCCAGCCGCTCCAGCGACGGCACGGCAAACTCCGGCGTTCCCATAAACACGATGCGCATGGCTTTTCCGCGATTGGTTGGCTTCGTCCGTTCCGCTGCAAGTTCTCCATTGGCGCTCCGAAGCGCAAGCCGCGCTCCGCCCGGTTGAGCGCGCGCCAAAAGAAAGGGACGCCTCGTGCGGAAGCGTCCCCCCAAAAAGAGCCGACGGTTCGGGCGTCAGTGGATGCGGGTGCGTTCGTCGTAGATGGGCACCAGCAGCCGGTAGTCGCCCAGCCCGGTCTCGTCGATGAAGATGAAGCGGCGGCCGATGCGCCAGTAATACCAGACCTCGTACGGTTTGGCGTTGAAGCTGAAGGGATGCCGCTCGACGTCGTCCGGCTCACCGAAGCGCACCATCACGAAGCCCCGGTCCGTCTGCCAGCCTTTGTCCCTCGAGGTGCGGGTATACCGCTCATTGGCGTATGCGACGCGGTAATAATACTCCTCCATCCGCTCATTGCGCTTGGTGCCGGGCGTGGGGTCGCGCTTTTTCCAGAACGCCATGAACCGGCGGTAGCGCTCGCCCTCCGTCTTGCCCTCACGAATGTACTTCACCTCCTTTTTCTTGGCGATGTAGGCCAGTTGATCGATGGCCTCGTCGATGTTCGTGAGGTGCTCGTACAATCCGGTCCATTGCGCGGTGAATGTCTTGGAGGCCGTGTCGAGCACGTTTCCTTCGGCGTCCTCGACGCGCACGAGCACTTCGTAGACCCCCGCCTTGCCGTCTTCGAGCGGAAGGTCCACGATGAACTGATTGGTGCGTCCCTCCAGCGGCGACGAATCGACCTTTTCGTAGACCACCTCGCTCGGCCCGTCGTCTCCGGCGGTCTCGAAGACCTGTTGCAACGCCGACACTCCGCCGTCTTTTTCTCGACGGATGACCTGATGCGAGATGGTCACGGGCAGGCTCTGTTCGGCATAGACCTCGTAAAAGATCTTGACCTGCAGATCGTTGGTGCCGATCCGGTTGCTGACGAGCGGCTTGATCTCGTATCGATCCGCGTCGTAGGAGTCGAGCAGGCTCACGTCGCTCACGGCGACCGGCTTGTTCAGGTCGCGCACGATGAGCGGCAGCTCGCGGACGAAGAGCTGGTTGGACTGCTTGTCCTCGATCTGCACGTCGAGCACGTAGCGCCCCGGCGGCAGGCTCACCGTCTGCATCGTGAAGTCGACGAACTCCTCTTCCTGCGTCGCGGAATAGGTGGGAGCGACCACCTTGCCGTCCCACAGGCGCGTCAGCACCACGTTGCTCTTGCGCGCTTTCGCGTCGATCTCGCTCACCTCCGCGGACACCTCGTAGCGCGCCGTAAACCCGCTCGGAGTGCTGATGAAGGACAGACGCGGGTACGGGATGCGGGTGTAGATCTCGACCTGCGTCTCGTGCGTAATGGCCGCGTCGCGCTTGCAGAGGTAATCGACGTCGAACTCCGGCACGGCTTCCTGCGCCCGGAGGTCCGGCGTCCACGCCAGCATCATCCCCAGCGCCAACAGCACACACGCGCCCCACCGGCTTCTCTTTTCACTGTAACCCTGTGCCATACAGCCTTCTCATCGAATAGACGACAACCCGCATCGAGCAGATAAATAGGATCGAGCAGATAAATTAGGGCGGATTCCGAACGTTAATATCGGTCAGACGCGCGCCTCGTTCCGGGCAACCACAGCCGATGGTTGATTTATCTCCGTGAATGGTATCACACGCTTTCCGAACGGGTCCTCACGACCGGTCCGCCTGATTTCTCATTGAAACAGGGCATCGACGAAGCGTTTTCGGTCGAACACTTGCAGGTCGTCGATCCGCTCACCGACGCCTATATATTTTACGGGGATCCGGAACTCGTTGGAAATGCCAATCACGATGCCCCCCTTGGCCGTGCCGTCGAGTTTGGTGAGCACGAGGCCGGTCACCTCGACGCTGTTGGTGAACGCTTCGGCCTGGCGGATGGCGTTTTGCCCGGTGGAGGCGTCGAGCACGAGCAGCACCTCGTGCGGCGCGCCTTCGACCTGCCGGCTCATCACGCGTTTGATCTTCGCGAGTTCGTCCATCAGCCCGCCCTTCGTGTGGAGGCGGCCCGCCGTGTCGATGAGCACCACGTCGGCGTCGCGGCTCCGGGCGGCGGCCAGCGTATCGAAGGCGACGGCGGCGGGGTCGGCCCCGTGGCCCTGCTTGATGATGTCCACCCCGGCGCGTTCGGCCCAGATGTCGAGCTGCTCGGTGGCGGCGGCGCGGAAGGTGTCGGCGGCTCCGAGAAGCACCTTCTTCCCGGCCTGTTTGTACCGATAGGCGATCTTGCCGATGGTGGTCGTCTTGCCGACGCCGTTGACGCCGACGACCATGATGACGTACGGTTTGTGCGGCAACGGCGCTTCGAAGTCGGCGGGGCGGTCCGGCGCGTGGGCCAGCATCAGACGCGCCACCTCGTCGCGGATGAGGGCGTTGAGCTCGCTCGTCGAGACGTACTTGTCCCGTTGCACGCGCGCCTGCACGGCGTCGATGATGTCGAGCGTCGTCTTGACGCCCACGTCGCTGGTGACGAGCGCCTCCTCGAGCTCGTCGAGCACCTCGTCATCGACCGTGTCCTTGCCGCGCACGAGGCGGTTGAGCTTGCCGAAGAAGCTCGTCCGCGTCTTTTCGAGACCGGCCTCGAGCCGGCCCTGCTCTTCCACCGTCGTCTCTTTCTTGAGCCGGTCGAAAATGCCCATGTATTTTCGCTTTGGAGGTTGTTGGTTCGGAGAACGAGGGCGTTCTCAGTGAAGCACGCCTTCGTTATAGTCGTGATAGCTGGAGAAGATGTTCGCGTGATGGCTGGCGATGCGCCCGTCCATGTCGAAGAGGTAGGCGATGAGCGCAGCGCGGACCCACATGCCGTTGCGCGCCTGCCGGAAGTACATGGCGCGGGGATCCTGATCGATCTCCGGGGGGATCTCCTCGTTGCGCGGGAAGGGGTGCATGATGGCGGCGTACTCCTTCATTTGCTTGAGCAGTTCCTCGCTCAGCCGAAACTTCGAGTAGTCGAGCGTTTCGAAGAAGGCCGCTTCCTCGGGCGAGTTGTGCTCGCTCTGGATGCGCGTCATGTAGAGCAGGTCGAGTTCCCCGATGACCTCGGCGAGGTCGTTGCTTTCGAAGACCCTCACGCCCCGGCTCTTGAGCATGTCCAGAAATTCCGGCGAGGGTTTGAGCGTGGGATGATCGGGCGCGATGAAGTACATCGTCACGTCTTCGTAGCGGGTAAGCAGGTTGGCCAGGGAGCGCACCGTGCGGCCTCGCCCGATGTCCCCGCAAAAGCCGTACACCTTGCGGTCCGGCCCGCGCCCCTTTTCGTTGAGATCCGGGTATTTCTTCCGGAGGTCGTCGAAACGGTTCCAGACGGAGGAGTCACGCTTCGACTTGAACTCGAAGACGCGCTGGATGGTGTAGACGTCGAGGAGGGCCTGCGTGGGATGCTCATCGGCCCCCGCGCCGCCGTTGATGACGGGCACGCTGCGCTGGTTGAAGGCGTCGAGGTCGTTCATCAGATAGGCGCAGCACTCGGCCAGGCTGGGGATCTTGCTCCGCATGATGAGCAGGTCGAAGTAGCTGCTGAACATCCGCACCGAGTCGAGCGGCGACTCGCCCTTGTATTCGGACGAGAGGCTCGGATCCCGGATCTCGGCGACCTTGAGGCCGAGCAGTTGACACGCCCGCATGAACGAGAGAAACGTGCGGGTGGAAGCCTGCGTGAAGTAGAGCATCGCTCCTTTGTGCGGCAACAGACCGGACAGGAACCGGTGTCCTTCCTTGGTCCGGGCGATCTCCTTGATCATCGTCGCGATCCGGCCGAGGTGATCGAGCAGGCCGCGGTCAAACTGTTCGGACAAGATGACGTGCTTGAGCCG
>JALSSK010000411.1 GCA_026984335.1 Rhodothermales bacterium | reverse complement strand
GAGCGGGGCGTGGCGCTGTCGGTGACGGGATCGAACCCGTCGTTTCGCCGGAGCGCGATGGCGACCACTATTGGCGGGTTGTTGTGGATGGCGTTGAGCGTGCCGAACGTTCAGGGGTTGCTGGGCGCGCGCGGGGGGGAGGTCGTCGCCTCGCTTCAGGAGTCGCGCTTCAACCGGCGGGATCAGGATCTGCTCGAACGCGGCTATTACGAATCCCTGCTCGAACCCAGCAATTTCACCGATGCCCTCTGGCAGGTGCAGGTCAGCCGCCCGAAAGGGTGGGACCAGACCATTGTGCAGGCCGGAGCCGCCGAGCGCACGGACGACCTCCTCCGGTATCGCCTCGTCCCGGATGTGGAGACGACGTTCAAACAGGCCAGGCTCAGCACGAACCGGTGGGGGATGCGCGACCGCGACTATGAGCAAGCCAAGCCGGCGCATACGTATCGCATCGCGTTGCTCGGAGCTTCCGACGAGATGGGGTGGGGCGTCAACGACGGCGAGGTCATCGACGAGGTGGCCGAGCGGCGGCTCAACGAGGAACTGCCGGGAAAAGGCGGATACGATCGGTACGAGATCCTCAACTTCGCCGTCTCCGGATATGCGCTTCCTCAGAACGTCATCATCACGGAAGATCGGGTGCTCGACTTCGAGCCGGATGCGTTGCTCTACATGGCGCACGCGAACTATGCCGAGCGACTGCTCGATACGCTCACGCGCACGCTCGTCGAAGGCGCGGACCTCCGGTACGAGTTCCTCCGGGACATCCGGCGCCGGGCGGGGATCGAGACGGGCATGGACGCCAAGGAGGCCGAGCGCCGGTTGCATCCCTTCGTCGATGAGATCATTGCCTGGGGGTATCGCCGCATCGTCGAGGATAGCCGGGCGCGCGGCGTCACGCCGGTGTGGGTCTTCCTGCCGCGCACGTATGACTCTGAGAAGGACCTGACCGAAGTGCAGCCGCATCTCGAAGCGCTCGCGCGTGAGGCCGGTTTTGTCACCCTCTCACTCGACCAGGCCTACCGGGGGCGCGACACCCGAATGCTTCAACTGGCTCCGTGGGACAAGCACCCCAATGCCGGCGCGCACCGCCTGCTGGGCGAGGAACTGGCCGAGCAGTTGCTTCGGAAGGCCGCCGTCCTTAATCTCATGCCCGCCGGAGAGACCACGGCCCGAACCACCGGCGTCGAGACGGACGGGTAGCCCTGAGATGCCTCCGCACCGCGAGGCGGCTCATGCTCTTTCGGGAGGACGCCCCTGAAAATTGACCTTCATCACCCTTTCCAATCCCAAAGAAAAAAGAGGCACACACATGGGAGTTCAGACAGGCGAGATCAAAGCCACCGTTAAAGATTACATCCTCGACGAGTTCCTCCCCGGCGAAGACCCGGAGGCGCTCACCGACGACACGCCGCTCATCACGGGCGGCATCCTCGATTCCATCGCCACCGTGAAGCTGGTCGGCTTCCTGGAAGAGCGTTTCGGCGTGCAGTTCAGCGCCCACGAGATGAGCGCCGATTACCTCGACACGCTCGATGACATCGCCGGGATCGTTTCCTCGAAAATGTGAGGCCCATGCATCGTCTTGATCATCTCGTCGAACGGTCGGCGGCGCGTCTGCCCGGGCACGTTGCGGTGGAGGACCCGAGCCGGGCGACCGCCATCACATACGCCGCGCTCAACGCGATCACGGACCGCATACGGGATCACCTCCGCGCCCTGGGCGTGCAGCCGGGCGACCGGGTGGGGATCTATGCGCCGAAGTCCATCGGCACGGTTGCGTCCCTCTTCGGCATTCTCAAAGCCGGCGCCGCCTACGTGCCCGTCGATCCCGGCGCTCCGCCCGCCCGCAACGCCTTCATCTTCAAGGACTGTTCCGTCAGGGCCGTGCTCGTCGACCGGAAGAAGGTGGAAGGGCTGCGCGGCGAATATGAAGGGCAGGAACTCCGAGAGGTCGCCGCGCTCGACGATCTGCTCCCGTACGGTGCGGACCTCGCGCTCCTGAGCGTGCCGCCGCAGCCGATGGCAGGCCCGCCGGTTGATACCGACAACCTCTCGTACATCCTCTATACGAGCGGGTCCACGGGCAAGCCGAAGGGGGTCATGCACACGCACGCGAGCGCCCTCAGCTTCATCGACTGGTGCTCGACGGTCTTCGAACCGACGCCGGAGGACAAGTTCTCCTCCCACGCGCCGTTCCACTTCGACCTCTCGATCCTCGACATCTACGTGCCGCTCAAGCACGGCGCGACGCTCGTGCTCATCGGGGAGAGCCTCGGCAAACAGCCCGCGCAACTCGCGCAGGTCATCGCTGAGACCGGCATCACCGCGTGGTACTCGACGCCCTCCATCCTCCGGCTCCTCGTCGAGTTCGGGAAGATGGAAACGCACGACTACTCGGCGCTGCGGATCGTCAACTTCGCCGGCGAGGTCTTCCCGGTGAAGCACCTCCGGGCGCTCACGAAGATCTGGCCCCATCCCCGGTATTTCAATCTGTACGGTCCGACCGAGACGAACGTCTGCACGTATTACGCGGTCGATCTCCCCGTGCCGGAAGACCGGACGGAGCCGTATCCCATCGGATGGGCATGCTCCGGCGACGAGTGTATGGTGGCGGATTTCGACTATCGCGAGGTGGCGCCGGGTGCGGAGGGCGAACTGCTCGTCACCGGCGGCTCGGTGATGCGCGGGTACTGGAACCTGCCCGAACGGAATGCGCAGGCGTTCCATGTCGGCGAAGACGGCAAGCGGTGGTACAAGACCGGCGACGTCGTCCGCGACGGCGGCGGCGGATGTTACGTCTTCGTCGGGAGGCGCGACCGCATGGTCAAACGCCGGGGCTATCGCGTCGAGCTCGGCGAGATCGAGTCGGCGCTGTACAAGCACCCGGCCGTGACGGAAGCGGCCGTCGTGGCATTGCCGGACGAGCAAAACGGCGTGCTCATCAAAGCGTTCATGAACTGGATGGACGACTCGAAGCCGTCGCTCATCCGGCTCAAGCAGTTCTGCGCGAAAAACCTGCCGCTCTACATGATCCCGGACCGCTTCTCGTTCCTCGACACGCTGCCGAAGACCTCCACGGACAAGATCGACTATCAGCGTCTGAAGACGCTTCCGTGACGCATTGAGAGCGCCGGTTCGCTCTTTCTCAAACGGATGCCCGGGCGCCTTCGCGCAATTGCGACGGCGCTCGTCATCGTTTTCCCACCCCATCATTTTTCGACCCCTCGTGACCATGGATTTTACGCTCACCCAGGATCAGAAGGTTTTTCGGAACGAGATCATCCGGTTCGCCAAAAAGGAACTCAACGACGGCGTCATCGAACGCGACCGGAAGCAGGAGTTTCCGCACGATCTGTGGCTCAAATGCGGGGAGATGGGGCTTCAGGGGCTTCCCGTGCCGGAGGAGTACGGCGGCGTCGGGCTCGACCCGCTCTCGACGGCTCTCGCGCTCGAGGCGCTCGGATATGGCTGTGAGGACGGCGGGCTCGCCTTCTCGATCTGCGCCCACCTGCTCGCCTGCGTCGTTCCCATCTGGAAACACGGCAACGACGAGCAGAAGGCGAAGTACCTGCCGAAACTCGCCAACGGCTCGATGATCGCCGTCAATGCAATGTCGGAGCCGGGATCGGGGTCGGATGCGTACGCGATGAAGACCCGCGCCGTGAAAGACGGCGACGGCTATCGCATCAATGGGACGAAGATCTGGAGCACGAACGGTCCCGTCGCGGACCTCGCCGTGGTCTATGCCGTAACGGATGCGGAGAAAGGCTATTACGGCGGCATCACGATCTTCCTCGTCGAGAAAGACACGCCGGGTTTCTCGCCGGGCCAGAAGTTTGAGAAGATGGGCCTTCGCACCTCGCCCATCGGAGAGATCGTCCTCGAAGACGTGTGGGTGCCGGATTCGGCGATGCTCGGCGAGTTGGGCGCGGGCACGCTCATCTTTACCCAATCGATGGAGTGGGAGCGGGTGTGCATCGGCGCGATGCATTGCGGCACGATGAACCGGCTCATGGACAAGGCGATCAAATATGCCCGCCGGCGCGAGTCGTTCGGGCAGAAAATCTCGAAGTATCAGGCCGTCTCGCACAAAATCGTGGACATGAAGATCCGGCTCGAAGCCGCCCGTCTGCTCGCGTACAAGGCCGCCACCCGCCTCGACAAGGCCCGCGACGTCGCCATCGACGCCTCGATGACGAAGGTGTTCATCAGCGAGGCCCTCGTACAGACCGCCCTCGACACGGTGCAGATCTTCGGAGGAAACGGCTTTACGACGGATTATCAGGTCGAACGCACGCTCCGGGATTCGATCGGCGGCAAGATCTATTCGGGCACGAACGAGGTGCAGCGCAACATTCTGGCGAAATGGCTCGGGCTCTAGGGTCGAACGTTTCGGGCGAACGGGGGTTTACGGTCGAAAAGCTACATCCTCCACGAACGTCCGGTGACCGTCATGGCTGAGGCGTCCCGCCCCTCTTCTCCGAAGCCGCCCGAGATTCGCACCCTGAAGCCGCGCACGGCGCGTTTGCTCATCCTCTTCGCGCTTCTCGCCGCGCTCGCTTTCTCCGCGTGGGCCGCCTATTTCGTGATCACCGCCTCGAACGATCCCGAACTGCAGGAGCGGATCGAGCGGCTGAAGGAGGAAGGTCCGCCGTCCGACACCCTGTCTCCCTCCGAAGAGTCCTCTCCGTCCGAAGAGCCGCCCCGGTAGCCTCGCCGCGGGCGCGCATCACGGCGCATGACGCTCGACGGCGGCGCACGGTGTGGGTGAGGGAGGTGGGGGAGAAGCCCTTTCCTCACAGTTCGAAAGCCGCCGGGCCGGGGCGGGTGAGGAAGAAGCGGGAGGTGTGGTCGGGGAAGGCATGTCGATACCGTTGGCGCCACTGCGCGAGGAAGGGCTCCGCTTCCGCCTCGGGGAGGAGCGCCCACACCGAGCCTCCGAAGCCCGCGCCGAACGCCGAAGCCGCCCTCGCCCCCAGTTCACGGGCCAGGCGGACAAGAGTGATGGTCTCCGGGATCTGATTGTCGAGGAGCCGTTCGGCTCCCGTCTGTGAGGCATCGACGAGGCGCCCGAACGTGCCCAGATCGCCCGAAGCGAGGGCTTCGACGGCGGCGGGGAGGAGGCGGCCATGCTCTTCGAGGAAGTGTTCGAAGCGGGCCGTGAGGTCGGCGGGCGCAAAGTCGGGGTGGGTGTGGGCGGCGAGGATGCGGCGCATCCGCTCGGGCGTGAAGCCGGGGCGCGTGAGGATTGCGCCGAGGTGAGGAGCGTCGTCGCCGGTGGCGGCGCGCCAGGCCGCCGCCGCCTCGCCCGCCAGGAGCGCCGCCCGGTTGTATCGGGCGCGGGCCGCCCCGGCCTTCTCGGCCACGACGCCGCTCACGCCGATGCCGAAAACGTATCCCTCGGGCAGGGCCGCCGTGCGGAGGAGGCGGACGGGCGCGTACGCGAAGTGCCGGAGCGCGCCCGCCTTCGAACAGAGGATGGCCGTGTGATCCTCGCTTCCGCCAAACGTTCCCACGCCCCGGTCGCCGGCAAGCGCGCCGAAGGGCCGCCCGTTCTCCACCGAGCCGAGGTACTGCGCGAGCGCCATCCGGTCGGGGATATTTTCGGCGAAGGCGGGATGCGCTTCGAGGTCGTTCATCGCCGAGAGGGCGAGGAAGACGGCGACGACGAAGGCGCTCGAACTGCTCATGCCGGCGGCGCGCGGCAGGTCGCCGGAGAAGGCGATACGGCCGCCGAGGAGCTTCGGGCCGAAGTTCATCGCCACGCGCATGGCGACCGTCATGGGATAGTTGGCCCAGTGATCGGCGCGCGGGAGAAGATTCGGTGCGAGGGGAAAGGCGACGGCTTCGCCCGTGGTGGTCTCCGTGAGACGGAGGTTCGGCCCGGCGTGCGGCACGGCGACGAGGACGAAGCCCTGCGGGACGGCGCACACGAGGCTGCCCCCGCCCGCATAGTCGGTGTGCTTCCCGAGCACCTCGATGCGTCCCGGCACGAAGAACGCATGCGCCGGGCGATCCGGTCGTTCCCCCTCGTGGTGGAGCGCACGGGCCGCTTCGCCAAGGCGTGCGGCATGGGTACGGGCAGCCTCGGGTGGGAGACCGGCCCTCGTGAGGCGGTCGCGTACGGCATCGGGGTCGAGGAGGTCGGAAAGGAGCACGGCCGGGGGGATGGGGTGAGTTCCGCCAAGATAAGGAATCGTTCACACGTTGCCGCGTGAGGCCCCGTTCACGAGCGCGGCCCCGATGAGGTGGGCCACGCGGAGCGGCTCCGGCAGGCGCGACTTGTGGAGCGAGGCGCGGACGAGACGGGCGGCATACGCGAAGTCGGCGCCTGCACAGGCGAGAAAGAGCCCTTCGGCAAGGGGTCGGGTGGGCGGGAGGCGTTCGAGGATCGGCAGGCGGTCGGTCAGGCCCGCGGCGCGGAGGGCCGAGGCGAGACGACTCGCCGAGGGGTCGCGGCGGGTGACGGCGAGCACGGGCCGTCCGAGGCGTTCGGCGAGGGCGGCGAGGTCCACGAGGCCGAGCCCCGCGATGGTGACGCCCCCGAGCACGACGGCCTGAAGCGAGGCGTGCCACCGAAGCCCCGACACCCACCTCGCGAGGTAGTCCGTCGCGCCGTCGCCGTCCACCGGGAAGGCGTCGATGGCGACGCCTTCGACGAGGTCCGGTCCCTCCATCATCACCCCCACGATGGGCGTCTCGTGCGCCTGACGCTTGTCGAACGGCGCGTCGTCGATGCCGAGGAGATGAGGGCGCATGGGGCGCATCGGGGGAAGAGCTTTCAGGATCCGTGAGACGACCTTTCGACGCGGTCCGGCGTGGCGGGGTTCTTTCAAAACGCCCGGCGATTGTATGCGCTTCCGGTTTGTCTTAGCTTCCGTCGCTCCGGGCGCGCCTCTTTCCACGACCACCTGATCCGAAAACCTTCATGACGCAGACCATCCGCCTCGGCATCATCGGAACCGGCAACATGGGGCATCACCATGCCCGGGAGTTCTCCGCCCTCGACGGGTGTGCGCTCGTCGCCGCGTGCGACCGGGATCGGGCCCGGGCCGAGGCTTTTGCCGAGGAGTACGGCATTCCGCACGTGTACACCGAGGTCGCGGAGATGCTCGCCGCAACCGCGCTCGACGCCGTCGTGATCGTGACGCCGGACGACTCCCACGCGCCGATCGCGCTCATGGCCATTGCCGCCGGGAAGCACGTCTTGTGCGAGAAGCCCCTCGCCGAAAACGCGGAAGATGCCCGGCGCATGGCCGAGGCCGCCGCGAAGGCGGGCGTCATCAACATGGTCAACTTCACGTACCGCCGTTCGCCCGCGCTTCAGAAGGCCCGCGCGCTCGTCGCCGAGGGCAGGCTCGGCCGCATCGTCGACTTCGAGGCGCATTATCTACAAAGCTGGCTCACCTCGAAGATATGGGGCGACTGGGCCACGGAGGAGACGTGGCTGTGGCGGCTCTCCACGGCCCACGGCAGCCAGGGCGTCCTCGGCGACATCGGCGTGCACATCCTCGATCTCGTCAGCTTCCCCGCCGGGGAATATGCCTCGGTGCAATGCCGCCTGAAGACCTTCCCGAAAGCCGGAGGCAACCGCATCGGAGATTATCGGCTCGACGCCAACGACTCGGCCTTCATCACGGCGGAGCTGACGAATGGAGCCATGGGCGTCATCCACGCGAGCCGGTGGGCCACCGGATACCGGAATGCCCTCGCCCTCTCGCTCCACGGCGACCAGGGCGCGCTCCGCTTCGACCTCGAACACGCCGACGACCTCCTCGAAGTCTGCCTCGACGACGACGTGGACACCGTCACGTGGCGGTCGATCCGATGCCCGAAGACGCCCACGAACGCCGAACGTTTTCTCGAAAGCATCCGCACCGGCCGGAACGATCAGCCCGATTTCGCGCGCGGGGCCGCCATTCAGGCCGTCATCGACGCGTGCTTCCGCTCCGACGCCGAGGGCCGCGTGGCGACGCTGTGACGCCTCCGGAACCCCCCGGGCAAGGAGGGAGGAGGTAGGGGGGCGAGAAGGACGGCGTGCCTCGTCACTCCGCGCCGTGTTCGCCCCACTGCCGCACGAGCGCCTTCGTATAGGCGAGCGAGCGTTCGAGGTTTTGCACGGTGTTCCATTCGAAGCGGCTGTGGTAGTCGTATCCGCCGTTGAAGACGTTGGGCGTGGGCAGGCCCATCTCCGAGAGACGCGCGCCGTCGGTGCCGCCGCGCACGAGCTCCTCTTCGAGCGTGATGCCCATTGCCTCCGCCGCCGCGTGTGCAAACGCGATCGCGCGCGGGTCCTTCTCCTCGATGTACGACCGCATGTTTTTGTACTGATCCCGGATCTCGAGCGTGATCTTCGCGCCCGGATACTTGAGGCGGAAGCAAGCGGCGAGATGGGTCACGAAGTCCTTCCGCCGTTGCATACCCTCGTCCGTGAAGTCGCGGAGGATGAGTTGGGCTTCGGCGTGAGAGGCGTCGCCGGCCGTGGTCGTGTGCGGGTGGAAATAGCCCTCTCGGCCTTCGGTCGTCTCGGGCGCTTCGGCCTCCGGGAGCGCGGCGATCATCTCGGCGAGGATGCGGGCGGCATTCACCATCACCCCCTTCGCATACCCCGGATGGACCATCACGCCCTCGACGGTGATCTTCGCCGCCGCCGCATTGAACGTCTCGAAAGAGATCGTGTCGATGCCGCTTCCGTCGAGCGTATAGGCGACGTCCGCCCCGAGCACGTCGAGGTCGAGCCGGTCGACGCCGCGCCCGATCTCCTCGTCGATGGTGAAGCACAGGCGGATCTTCGGACGGGGCGTTTCGGTGTCGCGGACGAGGTCTTCGGCAAGCTGCATGAGCACGGCCACGCCCGCCTTGTCGTCGCTGCCGAGGAGCGTCGTGCCGTCGCTCGTGATGAGGTCTTCGCCGACGTGCCGG
>JALSSK010000410.1 GCA_026984335.1 Rhodothermales bacterium | reverse complement strand
CTCCCGGAGCCCGCGCCTCTCCCGGAGCCCGCGCCTCTCCCGGAGCCCGCATCTTCCCCGGAGCCCGCGCCTCCCCCGGAGGCTTCCGCCGCCTCCTCGCCGCCCGTGGAACCCGCACCTCCCGCCGGAGACGAAGCCGTGCCGCTGTGGAAAAAGTTCATGCATGGGCCCGAGGCCGAAGCGATCGAAGCCGCGTCGTCTCCTCCGATGCCCGAGGCGATGCCGTTGTGGATGCGCTTCCGCTCGAACGTGGAGCCGGGCGCGGCGGACCTCCCGGCGCTCGAACACGCCATCCTCGGCGAACAGGCCCTCCGCAACCGCGAGCGCTTCGTCAAATACCTTTTCTCCGGCTCCGAGGAGGATTACGAGCGGGTCCTTCGCCGCCTGTACACGGCTCCCACGTGGACGCAGGCCTCGCAAATCATCGCGCAAGACGTGTTCAAGGCGCATCGGGTCAACATCTACAGCCCGCCCGCCATCGCCTTCACCAATGCCGTCGAAGCCCGGTACCGGCAGGACGAGCGCCGCTGATTTCAGATTCCGGGCGCTGCGGTTTAGATTGCGTCTCATCGAATGGACGGACGAAGACGCTCGTCCCATTCCCACGAACACGAACCACGCATTCCCCGATGAAGGATAAAGACGCCTTGATGGCCGACCTCGAACGAAGACGGGCCGAAGCGCGGCTCGGCGGCGGCGAAAAACGCATCGCACGGCAGCACGAACGGGGCAAACTCACCGCCCGCGAACGCCTCGACGTGCTGCTCGACGAGGGTTCCTTCGAGGAACTCGGCATGTTCGTCCGCCATCAGTCGCACGATTTCGGGCTCGAAAAAAACCGGCCGTACGGCGACGGCGTCGTCACCGGCTTCGGGACGATTCACGGGCGGCTCGTGTACGTCTTCAGTCAGGATTTCACCGTTTTCGGAGGCTCGCTCGGGCAGGCGCACGCTTCGAAGATCGTAAAGATCATGAACCTGGCGATGGAAAACGGCGCGCCCGTCATCGGGCTGAACGACTCCGGCGGCGCGCGCATTCAGGAGGGCGTCGTCTCGCTCGGCGGATATGCGGACATCTTCCTGCTCAACACGCTCGCTTCCGGCGTGGTGCCGCAGATCTCCGCGGTCATGGGGCCGTGCGCCGGCGGCGCGGTCTACAGCCCCGCCATCACCGACTTCGTGTTCATGGTCAAGCACACGAGCCACATGTTCGTCACCGGGCCGAACGTGGTGAAGACCGTCACGCAGGAGGACGTGACCTTCGAGGAGCTCGGCGGCGCCGAGACGCACGCGACGAAGAGCGGCGTCGCCCACATGACGTGCGCCAACGACGTGGACTGCCTGCTCCGGATCCGCGAGATGATGCGCTATCTCCCCTCGAACTGCGAGGATCCGCCGCCGCTCGTCGCTCCCGCGGATCCCCCGGAGGGCGCCGGGGAAACACTCGACACCGTCGTGCCGGCCAATCCGAACAAGCCGTACGACATGCGCGAGGTCATCACCCGCATCGTCGACGGCGGGCGTTTCTTCGAGATCCACGCCGACTATGCGCCGAACCTCCTCGTCGGCTTCGCGCATCTGAGCGGGCGTTCGGTCGGCATCGTGGCGAACAATCCGGCGGTGCTCGCGGGCGTGCTCGACATCGACTCCGCCGTCAAGGGCGCGCGTTTCGTCCGTTTTTGCGATGCGTTCAACATCCCGCTCATCGTCTTCGAGGACGTGCCCGGCTTCCTGCCCGGCGCCGATCAGGAGTGGCGCGGCATCATCCGGCACGGGGCGAAACTGCTCTATGCCTTTTGCGAGGCCACCGTCCCGAAGATCACCGTCGTCACGCGAAAAGCGTACGGCGGCGCATACGACGTGATGAACTCGAAGCACATCCGGGGCGACCTCAACTATGCCTGG
>JALSSK010000409.1 GCA_026984335.1 Rhodothermales bacterium | reverse complement strand
TTCGCAGAACCATTTCCGCGGGTCGGAAATGCGGGGGCTTTCGGCGCGGGTGGTCATTGTGGTCGGAATCGTCTATTTTCGCCCGGGACGATGACCGCATGGACGATTCGAGGTTCACCGTGGGAAAAGACCGGCTGCATTTCGACTACAAAAAGTATCGCGTGCGGGAGGGCGGCAAGTTTCGTCTGAAGGATCTACGCCCCGACGACACGCAGGGCATCACCGATAAGGCGGCAGCCCGGGCCTCTCTCGAAAAGAACCGGGAGAAAATCGCCGCGCTTCAGGAACGCTTGTACGCCGAGAACCGGCAGGCGCTCCTGATCGTGCTTCAGGCAATGGACACCGGCGGGAAGGACAGCACCATCCGAAGCGTCATGACGGGCATCAACCCGCAGGGATGCCGCATCTATGGGTTCAAAAAGCCGACGCCGCCCGAACTGAGCCGCGACTTTCTCTGGCGCGTGCATCAGCGTGTGCCCCCGGCGGGCCACATCGGCATCTTCAACCGCTCGCACTACGAGGACGTGCTCATCGTGCGCGTGCACGGATGGGCGCCGAAAAAGGTGATCGAGAAACGATACGAGCACATCAACGCCTTCGAGCGCCTCCTTCATGACCACGGCACGCGCGTGATCAAGATTTACCTCCACATCTCGAAGGCCTACCAGCTCAGTCGCTTTCGGCGGCGGCTCGAACGCCCGGACAAATGGTGGAAGTTCAACCCTGCCGACCTCGAAGAACGGAAGTACTGGGACGAGTACATGCGCGCCTATGAGATCGCCCTGAACCGTTGCTCGAAGAAGCACGCGCCGTGGTACGTGGTGCCTGCCGAGAAGCGGTGGTTCCGGAACCTCGTCATCAGTCGGCTGCTCCTCGACACGCTCGAAGCGATGGACCCGCAGTATCCGAAGCCCGACTTCGACCCGGGCGCGTTTCTCCCGGGACGCCTCGAGTAGTCCCGTTCACGCATCGGACCACACAGAGAGCACGTTGCCGTTCGGATCGGCGAAGTGGAAGCGACGCCCGCCGGGGAAAGCGAAAATGTCCTCGACGATGATCCCGCCCGCGGCTTTGACGGCGGCTCGCATCGCTTCGAGGTCGGCGGCATAGAGAATGACGAGCGGTCCGCCCGGCGCGACGGCCTCGGCGGCGCGAAAGCCTCCGGTCATCCGCCCGTCGTCGAAAGCCGCGTACGACGGTCCCCAGTCCTGAAAAGTCCATCCGAAGACGGTTTTGAAGAAGCGTTTCGTGGCTTCGAGGTCCGTGGCGGGAAACTCGACGTAGTCGATGCGGCGCTCGCTTTCGGTGCGGCTCATGGGGCTGTGGGAAAGGTGAAGGGGATGGTGGCGGGAGCATACGGACCCGGGGCGACATCCTCACGTCGCGGTGGAGGCGGGCCTCCCGGGGCGCGGGAGGAGCATGCGCTTTGGGAAGAAAAAGTTCATCATTTTTATGCGGATGAGAGCGGTGCGGCGGGGTGGAAAATCATGCCGACGGGTAGTATTCTCAAAGGCGACGCCCACCACCGCGGACGTGCCCACGATTCTTCTCACGAGACATACGAAAGCAGCATGGCAGATCACGTTCAGGCTCCCGAAGAGATATACGAGGCATCGGCGGAGTTCAAGGCTCGCGCCTATGTGGCATCGAAAGAGGCGTACGAAGCGATGTACCGGCGGTCGGTGGAAGATCCCGAAGGCTTCTGGCGCGAGCACGCCGCGCGCCTCGACTGGTTCGAGCCTTTTCACACGGTCAAGGACACCTCGTTCGCCCCGGACGACGTGCATGTCCGCTGGTTCGAGGGCGGCAAGCTGAACGTCGCCTATAACTGCCTCGACCGGCACCTCGAAACGCGCGGCGACCGGACGGCGCTCATCTTCGAGCCGGACGAGCCGGACGAACCCTCGCGCCCCATCACGTATCGAGAGTTGCACGCCGAGGTATGCCGGTTCGCGAACGTGCTCAAGGCGCACGGCGTCAGGAAAGGCGACCGCGTGACGATTTATCTCCCGATGATTCCCGAGGTGGCGGCGGCCATGCTCGCCTGCGCCCGCATCGGCGCGGTGCACTCCGTCGTCTTCGCCGGCTTCTCGCCCGACTCGCTCGCCGACCGCATCCTCGACGGCGATTCCAGGATCGTGCTGACGGCGGATGAAGGGCGGCGCGCGGGCAAACGCATCCCCCTGAAAAAGAACGTGGACAAAGCCCTCGAACGTTGCCCGGAGGTCGATACGGTGATTGTGGTGCGGCACACCGGCGGAGCGATCGAATGGACCGAAGGACGCGACGTGTGGTACCACGAGGCGCGCGAGGCGGCGTCCGACAGCTGTCCGTACGAAGTGATGGACGCCGAGGACCCGCTCTTCATCCTCTATACCTCCGGCTCCACCGGCAAGCCCAAGGGGCTGCTCCACACCACCGGCGGCTACCTCGTCTATGCGAGCATGACGCACCAGTACGTCTTCGATTACCACGACGGCGACGTGTTCTGGTGCACCGCGGACGTCGGGTGGATCACCGGGCATTCGTACATCGTCTACGGTCCGCTCGCCAACGGCGCCACGCAGGTTTTCTTCGAAGGCGTCCCGACCTACCCCGACGCCTCCCGCTTCTGGCAGGTCGTCGACAAGCACAAGGTCAACCAGTTCTATACGGCTCCGACGGCCATTCGGGCCCTCATGCGGCAGGGCGACGACTACGTCAGGCGCACCGACCGCTCGTCGCTCCGGCTGCTCGGCACCGTCGGCGAGCCGATCAACCCCGAGGCGTGGCGGTGGTATTACGAGGTCGTCGGGGAGCGCCGGTGTCCCATCGTCGACACGTGGTGGCAGACCGAGACGGGCGGCATCCTGATCACGCCGTTGCCCGGGGCCATCCCCATGAAGCCCGGAAGCGCCACCGTGCCGTTCTTCGGCGTCCGTCCCGCCGTCGTCAACGAGAAAGGCGAAGTCCTCGAAGGCGAGGCCGAGGGCATGCTCGTCATGTTGGACGCCTGGCCCGGGCTGGCCCGCACCGTCTACGGCAACCACGAACGGTACGTGCAGACGTACTTCTCCATGTTCGAAGGCATGTACTTCACCGGGGACGGCTGCCGCCGAGACGCCGACGGATACTACTGGATCACCGGACGCGTCGACGACGTGATCAACGTCTCCGGGCACCGGATGGGGACGGCGGAGATCGAGTCGGCCCTCGTGGCGCACAAAGCCGTGGCCGAGGCGGCGGTCGTCGGCGTTCCGCATCCCATCAAGGGACAGGGCATCTATTGCTACGTCACGCTCAATGCGGGCGTCGAGCCGAGCGAGGCGCTCAGGCAGGAACTCATCCGGCACGTTCGGGAGACCATCGGCCCCATTGCAAAACCCGACTTCATCCAGTTCGCCCCCGCGCTTCCCAAGACGCGGAGCGGCAAGATCATGCGGCGCATCCTCCGGAAAATCGCCGCCAACGATTTTGAGAACCTCGGCGACACGTCCACACTCGCCGATCCGGCAGTGGTCGAAGATCTGATCGCCAACCGGCAGAACCGGTGACCGCGCTTAAAGTTGAGGCGAATTCCCCTATAAGTTCCGGATAATTCCGGAATGCTGCGCCGACCGAAACTCGCTCGCGTCTGGAACGAGATCGCCGGGGGCTGTACCTTGCGTGCTTTCCGGCGGAACGGGATCCGTTCCCGGAAGCGCTTCGACGCCTTCGGCGACGCCTTCTGCGTCCGGCCCATGAACAGCGATCAAAGGTTCTATTCATAGAGGAGAGCACATGGACACATTCAGTCTGCACAAACAGGAGATCCACGTAGCGGAAGTGTTTCGGAACACGGCGCCGGCGCGGCTCTACGAAGAAGCCATCCTCCACGACAAAGACTCGGCCATCGCCGACCTCGGCGCGCTGATGGTGTACTCGGGCGAGAAGACCGGACGGAGTCCACTCGACAAGCGCATCGTGCGCAACCCCGAGTCGGAGGGCGACATCTGGTGGGGAAAGATCAACATCCCGCTCGACGAGCACACCTTTCTGATCAACCGCGAGCGCGCCATCGATTACCTGAACACGCGCGATCGGATCTACGTGATGGACGGTTTCGCGGGGTGGGATCCGAAGCATCGGATCAAGGTGCGGGTCCTCTGCACGCGCCCCTACCACGCGCTGTTCATGCACAACATGCTCATCCGCCCGACGGCGGAGGAGTTGAAGCACTTCGGCGACCCGGATTACGTGATCTACAATGCGGGTGAGTTCCCCGCCAACAGCCACACGTCGCACATGACCTCGAAGACGAGCGTGGACCTGTGTTTCGAGGACCGCGAGTTCGTGATCCTGGGCACGGAATATGCCGGCGAGATGAAGAAAGGCATCTTCACGGTGATGCACTACATCATGCCGAAGACGGGCGTGCTCTCGATGCACTGCTCGGCCAATGAAGGCGACGCAGGCGACGTCTCGCTCTTCTTCGGACTCTCCGGCACGGGCAAGACCACGCTCTCCGCCGACCCCCGCCGCCACCTCATCGGAGACGACGAGCATTGCTGGACCGACGACGGCGTGTTCAACATCGAGGGCGGGTGTTATGCCAAGGCCATCGGGCTCTCGAAGGAGAAAGAGCCGGAGATCTGGAACGCCCTTCGCTTCGGCGCCGTCCTCGAAAACGTGGTGTACGATCCGGAAACGCGCGCGGTCGACTTCGACGACGACTCGATCACGGAAAACACGCGCGCCTCGTATCCCATCGAGTACATCGAGAACGCGAAAGTCCCGTGCATGGGCGGGCATCCGGAGAACATCATTTTTCTGACGTACGACGCCTTCGGGGTGCTCCCGCCGGTCAGCCGCCTTTCCCCCGCGCAGGCGATGTATCACTTCATCAGCGGCTATACGGCGAAGGTGGCCGGCACCGAGGTGGGCGTGACCGAGCCTCAGGCGACCTTCTCGGCCTGTTTCGGCGCGGCATTCCTCGTGTGGCATCCGAACAAGTACGCGCAGATGCTTGCCGAGAAGATGCGCCGACACGGAACGCACGCCTGGCTCGTCAACACGGGGCTCACGGGCGGACCGTACGGCGTCGGGTCGCGCATGAAACTGGCCTATACGCGGGCGATCATCGACGCCATCCACGACGGCACGCTCCGCGAGGCGCCTACGGCGACGGACCCCGTCTTCGGGCTGGAGATCCCGACGGCGTGCCCGAACGTGCCTTCCGAGGTGCTTATCCCTCGAAACACATGGTCGAATGCGGAAGCGTACGACCGTATGGCGCGGAAGCTCGCCACGCTGTTCATCAAGAATTTCGAGCAGTACAGGGACGGCGCATCGGACGAGGTGACGGAAGCCGGTCCGCGCCTGGAAACGGTGTGACTCCTCCGGCGAACGGTCTTTTTTTGAGCGCGTCTCCGTACCCGGGCGGGGGCGCGCTCATGCGTTTCGGCAGGCCAGGAGCAGGGCGCCTTCGACGGGGGAGCGGAGCGGAGCTTCGGAGCGCCAGCCGGGCAGCCGTTCGAGCAGCGCCGTGCGGAGCCGCCCGCGATAGAAGGCGTCCCGAGTCATTCCACCGATGAGCGCGAAGCGGGGCTCGAGATTTCCGGCGCGACGCGCGAGCCACCCGGCCTGCCGGGCGAGACGCCGGGTCTCTTCTTCGACGATGGCGAGGGCGACGGCGTCTCCGGCGGCGGCGGCTTCGAGCACCAGCGGCGCGGCCTCGGCGAGCGACCAGCCTTCGGCGTAGACGCGCCGGATGAGCGCCTCGGGCGTGCGGAGGTCGAAGGCTTCGGCGAAAAGCTGCCTGAGGCGCGTCTCGGGGCCGCCGTCGAAAGCCGCCGCCAGGGCGCGCAGCCCGGCGCGCCCGACGGCATACCCGCTGCCGTCGTCGCCAAGGAGAAGGCCCCAGCCGCCCGCCCGCACACACGCGCCTCGTCGATCCCGGGCAAGCACCATCGAGCCGGTGCCCGCGATGACGATGGCGCCGCTCGCGCCCTCGAAGGCGCCTTCGAGGGCGATGCGGGCGTCGGAGACGATCACGAGCCGGGAGGGGGCGTCCTCACCGAGACGGGCGCGGAGCCGTTCGGTCAGGGCTTGCCGGTCCGTCGCACGTCCCGCCCCGGCCACGCCCGCGCACATGCCGCGCACCCGCGCTCCCGAAAACCGCCGGCGTGCCTCATCGATCAGGTCCGCGAGCGTCCGGGCGGTTGTCTCCGGACCGAGACGCTGAAGGTTGGCCGGAGGCCCCGCGAGCGAGATCGTGTCGCCGCTTTCGTTCCGTACGAGAACGTCGGTTTTCGTGCCGCCGGCGTCGAGGCCGATGAAGAGGGCGGGAGGAGGCATGTCAGGCGTCTGGAGGAAGGAGCACGGTGACGTGTTCGGGCGCGCCGGCGCGAATCGGAAGCGAGGGCGGGCGCCCGTCGTCGACGAGATAGCGTTTCAGAAAACGTCCCGGCGCAAGGTCGAGGCGACGCACCCGGAGGGTCGAGTCGGGGGCGAGGGAAGCATGGGCCTCCCATGCGGCGGAACCCGCGAGGCCGGGTAGGATAGGCGAAGGACCCCAGACAAGGGTGGAGGGATGACCGGAGCCCGGCATGCGGATCGGCGCGAAGGTGGGGGGGGCTTCGGGGAAGTCCGGCGATTCGCCCGACCACGGGGTGAAATACCGCTCATCGGGCTGAATGGTCTCCCAACGCCACCGGCTCGGATCGGAGCCGTATCGCGCGCTGAGTTCACCCATCGCGCGGGTGAAGAGGTCGAGGCGAAGGCGTTTTTCCGTGAGGTCGGGCGGCGGGCCGTCGGGACGGGGGAGGTGTCCGGTCGCTTCGCGGTACAGCCGCATCCAGGTGTCGAAGATCGAGGCGCCGATGCTCGTGCGATTGTACGTGAAGTTCCAGTTTCTGAGATACGTCAGCCCTTCGCCGAGCAGGTCCGGCAAGGGGGTGCTTTCGGTGAGGGTTGCGGTCATGACCGGGGCGAGCCGGGCGGCCCACGCGCTGTAGACGTCGTTGCGCTCGTTGGAATCCCGGGAGCGGTCGTGGGCAAGGCGCTCGGCGAGGAAAGCGGTCCAGCGGGTATGGCCGATGAGGACGCTCTCGCCGACGCTATGGATCATACGAGGCGCGCCGAGGATGCGCACCGCTCCGCGGGCGTCGAGGATGAGACCGGTTCCCGAGAGGAGGTGAAACGCCGGACGATCCCCGCGCAGGAGGGCGCGCCAGGCCGCGAAGTCGGAACGCGGGGCGAAGCCGTTCCACAGGAGCGCCGCCGTCGCGCCGCCGGGCGGAGAGAGGAAGAGCGTGGAGGCGTCGCGGCGGATGGGGAGGAGCGATTCCGTTCCGTCGCGGTCGTGCAGGCGTTCGTACCGGAGCGGCGGGGCGAGCGAGTCGGGCGGGTGCATGAGAAGGCGGGTCTCGCTCCGCAGAAGGATCGCCCAGGCACGGTCGCCGGCGCGTCCGGCGGGGAAGAAGGGCGTCCCGAGCAGGGCGCCTCCGGCGATCGGGGCTTCCCCGGAGATGTGGAGCGAGACGTCCATGAAAAGCGGCCGGGCCGTGGCACCGTAGACGTGTCTTTGCATGAGGTAGGGGCCGGCGTCGTCGCGCCCGGTCCACGCCGCGCCGTACTCGAAGCCGTAAAGGCGGAGCCGCTTGCGAAGCACCCGGTCTTCGTGCAGCAACGCGCGCACGCCGGAATCGGCGCGGGCAAGGCTGTCCGGCGGCGCCGTCGCCAGCCAGGCGAGAAGCCGCTCGACGGCAAGCGCGTGCCAGGGCTCCCAGGGCTCAGGCGTGAGGTCGAGGAGGACGAGGCGGTCGGCATGGCGGGCGGCGTCGGTGGCGAACGCGGCATTCATCCCGCGTGCGTACGCGACGAGGAGCGCCTGCTCGGTGGGCGAAAGGGTCTCGTACGTCGCGCGCGCGATCGATGCGAGCCCGAGGCGTCGGGTGAGGCTGTCGGCGGAGAGCGCCGGGAGGTCGAACCACTCGCCGAGCCGCCCGAGCGCCGCCTGCCGAAGAAAGACCACGGTCCACGGGCGTTGAACGCCTTGCGCGAAAGCCAGCGCGGCGTAGGCGTCGGCCTCGTTCGCCGCCTCGACGGAAGTCACCCCCTCGGCCTGCCAGCCGATGCGTACGGGGGCTCCGAGCCCCGCCACGGCGACCTCACGCGGGGGGGTCTTGTTGATCCCATAGGCGAGGCGCCACACGAGCACGGCGCCGCCGAGGATCATGAGCGCGAGGGTCAGGATGGTCAGGATGCGGGACACGGGCGCGTGGGGGGAGAGGGTCATGCGGGCCGCCGGGCTTTCCGATCGTCGAGCCAGGCCGTGAAGGCTTCGAGCGGGCGGGCGTTGAGGCACTGATCGGCCGTGAGAAAGCCCTTGCGCCCCGTCGCCACGCCCCATCGGACGAGGTCGAGTTGTTCGGTCGCGTGTGCGTCCGGGTTGATCGAGATGAGCACGCCGCGCCCGGTGGCGAAGCGTATCCACCGCCAGTCGAGGTCGAGCCGGTACGGGTTGGCGTTCAGTTCGATGGCGACGCCGTGTTCGGCGCAGGCCTCGATCACGGCTTCGTGGTCGATGGGATAGCCCTCGCGGGCGAGCAGGAGCCGCCCCGTCGGGTGGCCGAGGATGGTCGTGAAGGGGTTTTCGACGGCCCGGACCAGCCGCGCCGTCGCCTCCGCCTCGGTCATGTGGAATCCCGAGTGGATGCTCGCCACGACGAGGTCGAACGAGGCAAGGATCTCGTCGGGATAATCGAGGGAGCCGTCGGCGAGGATGTCGCTCTCGATGCCGGCGAAGATGCGGAACGGGGCGCCGCCGTCCTCGGCATACCGGGCATTGAGCCGGGCGATCTCCTCGCGCTGCCGACGCACGCGCGGGATCGGCATGCCGTGGGCGACGGTGAGCGAACGACTATGGTCGCAGATGCCGAAGTAGGAGAGTCCGCGCGCCCGCGCCGCCTCGGCCATCTCCCGGA
>JALSSK010000408.1 GCA_026984335.1 Rhodothermales bacterium | reverse complement strand
TCGACCATTCGTCCGAAGAGCGCCTTCGCCTGTGCCGCATCGAGCTGCGCAAGGATGGTCACGGCCCGGGCAAGATCGTCACGTCGGGAGGCGAAGGCTGCGGCGACGTCGGCGAGGATGTGCTCGACTTCCTCCTGCTCGCGGGCGATGGCGTCCGCAAGGTTGTTGTTGAGCTCGACCACATCGTACGGTTCCACGTACAGCGTCGCACCGGACCCGGAGCTCGACAAGACCAGCCCATCGAGGACTGAGCGTGCCGTGCGGTGCACCGGGAGGCAGTACCGGTCCCGGCGCAGCGTGGGCGGGGCGTCGGTCACGGCCTCGGCGCTCGATCGCCGGATGCGCTCGAGCCGCTCGAGGATCTCGTGACGGACGCGGGCGCTGAGCCGTCGCAGAGCGGCGAGTTGCGCTGATGCCGAGTCAGGAATCCGCCCATCGCGTCCGAGGCGTGCAGACGCCCACCCGACGAGGCCTTCCGTGTCCGGGAGACGTTCGGCGAGGTCGTGGAGCCGTTCGAGCTGCCCGGGGAGGCCGAGGAGGGTTCGCCTGACCGAAGCGATCCGCCGCGCCAACGTGAGCACGGCCATCAACCCCTCGATCGACTGCGGGGGCGGCGTACTCGGATCGAGCCACGTTGCCGCCTCGTCGAGTCCGGCGAACGAAAGCGTTCCTTCCTGCGCGAGCATCGCCTGCACCTCGATCGTCAGCCGCGCCGACAAAACGCCTTCCCCGGGATCGGAGAAGGCGTTGATCCGACGTACGAGCCGACGACCTGCCGTGCTGCGCGCAAACGATGCGACCAGTGTCAGAACCTGGTTGAGCTCGAGTTCGGTTGCTACGCGCGGTTGCACAGGGGGATCTTAGAGCAGGCCGGCACGGCGCTGCTTGGCCATCTTTCGAAGCATCTTCTTACGCGCTTGAATCAGCTGCCGTTTCCTCTGCTCAGAGGGCTTCTCATAGAAGCGGCGGCGCTTGACCTCGGAGAGGATGCCCGCTTTCTCACACTTGCGCTTGAAGCGGCGCAGTGCCTGCTCGAACGACTCGTTGTCGCGAACGGTTACACCTGTTGGCATCCGGGTTCACCCCCTCCCCCGCGTTGGTTTGATGCAGTGCGCATCACGCAGGAGCGCCAGGATACCATCAGCCGCCCGGCAGGGTCAACTGTACGGAGAACTGGAGTTTCCCCAAGATTTATGAGACTAGGTCGCGAAGAGGGGCAGTTGGGGGTCAGGGGGCGCCTTGGGTGGTCTCGGGGCTCTTGGATGGCGCTGGAAAACGGTGGCGAGGCCGCGGGCGAGGGCATAGAGGGGCATCTTTGGCATACCGAAGAGTGGTTTGCTGGCATCGACGAGGCGAATGACGGCAAGGCGAAGCTGGTACGGCGCCGCGATGGGTACTTGTCAAGAAGTATGTGTCTGGTCATGGGGTGTTCTCGGGTACTTGTCAAGAAGTATGTGTCTGGTCATGGGGTGTTCTCGGTTTCGAATCGGGTTTCGAAGATGAGATTAAGTTCATCGAGGGCGTTGGCGATGTTTGTGGCTGGTTTTTTCCAGCGTTTAGCTTCGAGGTTTTGGATAGTGATGGCGAGTTTGGCATGGGCGAGGCGTTGGGACTGGAAGTAGCCGCCGGAGGTCATGCGGGCGGATTCGATTTGGCGGTTGACGATTTCGACGGCGTTGGTGGTACTGAAGGTAGCGCGGACGCTGTCGGGGTAGTTGAGGAAGGCGAGGTAGTGGGTACGTTTTTTGCGGATGGCGCGGATGAAGGTTGGGGCGTCGGCTTGGAAGTCGTTACAGAGTTGTTCAAAGTCGTTGGCGGCGGTTTCTGGGTCCCAGGAGTTTCTGATGGATTTGAGGCGGAGTTGGAATGAGCGGTTGAGGTTTTTGGAGAGGTGTCGTTTGGCGTTTCGTTGCATGT
>JALSSK010000407.1 GCA_026984335.1 Rhodothermales bacterium | reverse complement strand
TGATGGGCGGCGGCATGATGGGCGGCGGCATGATGCAGGGCGGCATGAAGCACGGCGGCATGAAGAGCAAGAAAAAAGCTGGAATGAACCGGCAATAGGTTTCACCGTGACAGCCACAACATCGCGCGCACGCCCGGGGTCATTCCCGGGCATGCGCGCACGAATGCGGAGAAAATCATGTACGACGGATGGATGTGGGGCATGCACTGGGGCTGGTGGATCTTCTGGATTCTCGTCATCATCATTCTGGTGTCTCTCCTCTGGAGAAATCAGACGCCGCCGCCCCCCGGTCCTCCCCCGAATTCCCGCAAGGAATCCCCGCTGGAGATCCTCAAGCGGCGCTATGCCGCCGGGGAAATATCCACGGAAGAATACGAGGAGCGTAAGGCGCGCCTCGAACGAGACCAATGACACGCTCCTGAACGAATATGCACCGATTACGACCCTTCTTCATCCTGACGGCGCTGGCGCTTCTTACGTCGGCGCTCTTCGTCGGCTGCACCCCCTCGGACGCCGGCCTTCCCACCGTAACCGTCTACAAAAGCCCCACCTGTGGCTGTTGTGAGCAATGGACGGAGCATCTTCGAAAGAACGGCTTCCCCGTGAAAACGGTCGACATGCCGGACGTCTCGCCCATGAAGACCCGCTTCGGCGTGCCGGCGCGCCTGGGGTCGTGCCATACGGCCGTCGTGGGCGGGTACGTCGTCGAAGGGCACGTCCCCGCCGACGTCATCCGGCGCATGCTCTCCGAGAAGCCCGACGTGACCGGCCTCGCCGTTCCGGGCATGCCCGTCGGGTCGCCGGGCATGGAAGGCAGGCGACCGCAACCGTACGACGTCGTCGCCTTCGACCGCAAAGGCCGGCAGACGGTCTACGCAAAGCGTTAATCGCTTGGGGCGGCCTTCTCCGGGAGCGTCCCACGGAAATCTTCCGTTTCGGCTCTCACCCGGGGCTCCGCCGCTTCCCCCACCCTCTTCCATTTACCTCTTACAAGCCACCGCTATGTTTTCTCTTCCCGAATGGGCGCCAAGCATTCACCCGCTCCTCATCCATTTCCCGATAGCGTTGCTCACCATCGCCGTGCTGTTCGACGTCGTCGCGCTGGTCGTGCCCGCGAAGCGGTCGGAGATCCGCGCCGTCGCCGTCGCGCTGTTCACGCTCGGAGCCGTTGCCGCGCTCGCGGCGTTCTTCACGGGCCGCGCCGCCGCCGACGCCGTCCTGGCGCCCGCCGCCGCTCAAACGCTCCTCACCGACCATGCCGACTGGGCCGAGCGGACCGTATGGTTCTACGGGCTCTTCGCCCTCGCTCGCCTGGCCATGCTCTGGTTCGATCACAAAGAGCGCCTGCCGGCCGGGAAAGTCCTGAACCTCCTCGCCGTCGTGATCGGAGCCGGAGGCATTTTCCTGCTTTTCCAGACCGGGGACCGTGGCGCGCAGATGGTCTTCCAATACGGACTCGGAGTGCAGGCCGTCCCTCAGGAAGGGCTCGAGCCGTATAATCCCAACGCCGAGCACGAAGAAGCCGAAGAGGCGGACCACGAGCACGCTCCCGGCGAAGAGCACGAAGAAGCCGAAGAGGCGGACCACGAGCACGCTCCCGGCGAAGAGCACGAAGAAGCCGAAGAGGCGGACCACGAGCACGCTCCCGGCGAAGAACACGACGCGGCCGAAGAGGCGGACCACGAGCACGCCCCCGGCGAAGAACACGACGCGGCCGCCATGGTCATGCATCCCGTCACGACCGAAGACGGCTCGTGGAGCTGGGAGCCCGGCGCGGGTGCGCAACGCGCGCTCACCGAACGGTTCCGTTTCTTCGAAGGCAGTCCCGAGGACCTGAACGTGGAGGAACAGGACGGGCAACTGGCCCTGCGCCTCGAAGGCGGCCCCGTCCTCTTCGTGACCGGCGATTCGCTGGCAAGCATTCAGGGCGACGTGACGCTCAACCTCGACCGGTTCGACGGCTCCGTCCGCGTCGTCCACCACGTGCGCGACGCGCAGAACTACAACTTCCTCGGTCTCGAAGACGGGAAGATGCGCCAGGGACGGGTGCGCGACGGCGTCACCGAGATCTTCGACGAGGAAGAACAGGCCGGCGCCGGCTGGTTCACCCTGCGCGTCGTCGCCGACGGAACCCACTTTCGCGGCTACGTCAACGGCAAGCTCGTCGTCCACGGGCACAGCGACGCTCCCGCGCCCGGCCCCGTCGGGCTCCGGCTCGAGGGCTCCGGAACCGTGCTCCTCCGGCTCATCGTCATCCAATCCCTGCGATGATCGCACCCGTGCCAAAAAGGCGGCCCTCGCTCGAACACCTTAAGAAAATTTAAGGAGTTTTTAAGGAAGTCTTCAGGTTCTCCTTCCTTTCTTGCGGGTGTTCGGACGGCCAGGCGGCAGGCTTGCAACCACTCACCGGAAGACCCACCTGGAACCACTCCCCTCCTCGCCCGCTCATCAAGGAGAGGCGCGACGAGGGAAACGCAGCAAAACCGTCCGAACATGTGTGGCTAGCGACAGCCGGGTCTGCAGACGATGCGACCCGGCTGTCGTTTTTTTATTCAAAGCGTCGTACCCTGCATCGTCCTCTTTCTTCGTGATCCCCAACCCCACGATCCTATGAAAAAGAAAGCCCTCCTGACGGGCGTGGCCTTCCTCCTTTTCGCCGGCCTCCTGAACGCCCACACCCTCTTCATCAAACTGGACACCTATTTTCTCAAGCCCCACTCGAGCGTCACGATTGCGCTGGTCAACGGCACGTTCGACAAGAGCGAAGGCACGATCGCGCGTCGCCGCATGACCGACGTGAGCGTCGTCGGGCCCGGCGACGAGGTGACGCACCCCGACACGTCCCGCTGGCGCGAGCAAGGCACGCTGACGCTCCTCGACCTCGAGACGGACGCCCCCGGCACCTACGTGGTCGGCGTCTCGACGGCTCCGAACATGATCGCGCTCTCCGCCAAGGATTTCAACGAATACCTCGAGCACGACGGCGTCCTCGACGTGCTCGCAGCGCGGAAACGGGACGGAGAACTGGACCTCGATGCGCGGGAGCGGTATTCCAAACACGTCAAGGCCGTCCTTCAGGTAGGCGACCGGCGCACCGGCGCCTACGGGCATCGCCTCGGCTATCCCGCCGAGATCGTGCCGGTGAACAACCCCTACGCCCTCGGCGTCGGCGACACGTTCGAGGTCCTCGTCCTCGTTGACGGCCGGCCCGTCGCCAACCAGTACGTCGAGGCCAGCCATGAAGGCTATCACGGCCACGATGCGGCGGGCGAACACCGGGTCGCCGTCCGGACGCGCACGGATGAGACGGGCGTGGCGCGCATCCCCCTCGAAGCCGCCGGACGGTGGTACGTGAAGCTCATCCACATGGCCAGGGTCGATGACGGCGAGGCGGACTACGAGTCGAAGTGGGCGACGCTGACCTTCGAGGTTCGGTAATCAGGCGCGTCTGAAGCGCGCGTCTGAAGCGAGCATCGCACATTCGCTTTCTGAAGGTTTTTTAAGCCTTGCTTAAGGTTCTTTTAAGAAACGATGGGCGATCTTAGGGGGGCGAACACGGGTCGCCCGTCACGGCGGTAGGTGCGGGGCCCGCACACACGTTCCTGAGTCGGGTGGCGGGTGCGGGCCCCGATCCCCGTGACGGTCCGGTCGTTCCGGTTGCGCACATCCCTCAATCATACGGGAGGAAATGCCATGGAAACGATGACGCCCCCGATCCGAAGCCGTCTCCACTGGAAACCCGTGGGGCTGGCCCTCGGCTCTTTTCTCGCCCTTTCCTTCATCCTTTGCGTGATCTGGGATCTGCTGATCCCGGGACAGGCCATGTATCAGTCCTGGATGCAACTCTTGCCGGGCTTCACGTGGCTGAGTTGGGGAAGCTTCTTCCTCGGCCTCGTGGAGTCCTTCCTCTACGGCATCTACGTCGGTGTGGTCTTCGTCCCGCTCTACAACTTTTTCTCGGCGCGATCCGCCGCCGGAGCAGGTTGAGCGCACCGGGCTTCTTCGCTCCCCGGGAGCAGGCGCATCCTCCGGCTGCAGGCCTCATTTCCCACCTTCTCCCTCATCCCCCATCGACATGGAACACAACCCATCCACCGAACCCCTCGCCGGCCACGGCCCTGACGGACACGAGCGCGGCGAGCACCGACACGAGCACGGCGCGCATACGACCGGCGACGGCAAGGAGCACGCGCACGATCACCACGGCGGGCACGAGGGTCACGGCGGCGGTCACCACGACCATCACGCGATGATGGTCGCCGACTTCCGTCGTCGGTTCTGGGTCTCGCTCATCCTGACGATCCCCATCCTTCTGCTCTCTCCCCTGATCCAGCGGTTCCTGGGTCTGGACGGCAAGCTCAGCTTCACCGGGGATCTTCAGCTCTCGTTCGTGTTCTCGTCCGTCGTCTTCTTCTACGGCGGTTGGCCTTTCCTGAAAGGGCTCTTTACGGAGTTGAAGGGCCGAAAGCCCGGCATGATGACGCTCATCGCCATCGCCATTACCACGGCGTACGTGTACAGCAGCGCCGTCGTCTTCGGGCTCGAAGGCAAGGTCTTCTTCTGGGAGCTGGCCACGTTGATCGACGTGATGCTGCTCGGGCACTGGATCGAGATGAAATCGGTCATGGGCGCTTCGAAAGCGCTGGAGGAGCTGGCGAAGCTGATGCCTTCGGAAGCGCACAAGGTGCTGCCCGACGGCAGCGTGGTGGACGTGCCGTTGAGCGAGCTTCACCCCGGCGACCACGCGCTCGTCAAACCCGGCGAGAAGATCCCCGCCGACGGCGAGGTCGTCCGCGGGCAAACGTCCGTCAACGAGGCGATGCTCACGGGCGAATCGATGCCCGTGCCCAAGACCGTCGGAGACGTCGTGATCGGCGGCTCGATCAACGGTGAGGGAGCCATCACCATCGTCATACAAAAGACCGGAGCGGACAGCTTCCTCTCGCAGGTGATCGACCTGGTGCGGGAGGCGCAGGAGTCGAAGTCGAAGACGCAGGATCTGGCGAACCGGGCGGCGGTGTGGCTCACGGCGGTCGCCCTCGGCGGCGGCGCGCTGACGATGTTCGTCTGGTACGTGTGGGTGGGGAAAGACTTCGCCTTCGCCCTCGAACGCACCGTCACGGTGATGGTCATCGCCTGCCCGCACGCGCTCGGGCTGGCCGTTCCGCTCGTGGTGGCCGTCTCCACGGCGCTCGCCGCCGGCAACGGCCTGCTCATCCGCGACCGGACCGCCTTCGAGGCCGCGCGCAAGCTGAAAGCCATCATCTTCGACAAGACCGGCACGCTGACCGAAGGGCAGTTCGGCGTCACCGACACGCTCGTGCTCTCCGACGGGATCGCCGAGGACGAACTGCTGGCCTACGCCGCGGCGGTCGAGGCGCACTCCGAGCACCCGATCGCGCAGGGCATCGTGCGCGCGGTGGAACAGCCGCCGGAGGTCGAGGACTTCCGGGCCATTCCCGGCAAGGGCGCACGGGGCCGCGTGAACGGCCGTGAGGTGATGGTCGTCAGCCCGGGCTATCTCCGCGAAGAGGGCCTCACCGTGGACGACTCCCGCATCGACGCGCTCTCGGCGCAGGGCAAAACCGTCGTCTTCGTCGTGATCGACGGCGCGGTGCAGGGAGCCGTCGCGCTGGCCGACATCATCCGGCCCGAATCCAGGGAAGCCATCGCCGCGCTCAAGGCCATGGGCATCCGCACGATGATGCTCACGGGCGACAACCGCAAGGTGGCGCAGTGGGTGGCCGAAGAGGTGGGGCTCGACGAGTACTTCGCCGAGGTGCTCCCGCACGAGAAGTCCGAAAAAGTGAAGGAGGTGCAGGCGCGCGGCCTGACCGTGGCCATGACCGGCGACGGCGTCAACGACGCGCCGGCGCTGGCGCAGGCCGACGTGGGCATCGCCATCGGAGCGGGCACCGACGTGGCCGTCGAGACGGCGGACATCGTGCTCGTGCGGAGCAACCCGAAGGACGTCCCGGCCATCCTCCGCCTCTCGCAGGCAACCTACCGGAAGATGATCCAGAATCTGTGGTGGGCCGCCGGATACAACATCCTCGCGATCCCGATCGCCGCCGGCGTGCTCTACAACTTCGGCATCGTGCTCGGCCCGGCCGCCGGCGCGGCGCTGATGTCGCTCAGCACGGTCATCGTCGCCATCAACGCCCGTAAGCTCCGCGTGGAACGGTAAAGAGGCGAAACACCCGGTAAACGGCGTCAAACGCTCTCCCTTCCCCTTCGCTTCAGGTTTTCCGGGACCGATGAAGAACCTGCGAATCGCCTTTTCCTGAAAAGTATTTCAGGTTGCTTTAAGGTGATTTTAAGGTTCCCGACGACACCTTGCCTCCGCTGCGTAGTGGTTCTTTTCAAATCAAGGTCCGTTCCCCGATCTCCGTTCGACGACGTTGCGTGGAGGCCGGGGCTCGGCCGATCTGCGCGGCGTTCCTTCCAGCCACAACCGGTGAACGCCATGAAACAACCGTTACCACACCATCTCCCTTTCTGGATCGGGCTCGTCCTGTTTGCCCTGGCGGGCATCGTTCCCGCCTCGGGACAGGAGGCCGACGGCCCCTCGGACGCGGACCGGTTCTTCCCGCGCCAGGGGTTCATGCTAACCGGGTACGGCGGAGCCGGCTACAACGTGCTCCTGGCCGACGGCGAGACCCCCAACAACTTCTCGACCATCTTCGCCCCGATCATGCTCTTCCAGATCTCCGACCGCTTTCTCTTCGAGGGAGAGTTCGAGTTCGAGATCGAGGAAGGCGTGACGGCGACCGACCTGGAATACGCCCAGCTCGACGTCTCGCTCAACGATCACTTTACGCTGGTGGCCGGGAAGTTCCTGCTTCCCTTCGCCAACTTCTCCGAGCGGTTCCATCCGACCTGGATCAACCGGCTGCCGAGCGTCCCGGCCGTCTACGGCTCGCACGGCGCCGCGGCCGCCCCGACGGACCCCATGTTGCCGATCCTCTCGGACATCGGCGTGCAACTGCGCGGCGCCTTCGACCTGGGGAATTTCCAGACCGTCACGGCGGAAGTGTTCGTGACGCAGGGGCCGGTCGTCGCCCCGGACGAGGAGGAAAGCGCCGGCGGGCATGATGAAGGCGGACCGCTCGCCGCCGCCGGGAAGGGAGCAGCCATCCTCAGCGGTGGAGGCGCCGGCGGCCTTGCCTTCGGCAGCAACACCTCGGACAACAACAACAACAAGATGGTGGGCGGGCGTCTCGGCTTCAGCATCTCTCCGTATTTCGAGGCCAACGTCTCCGGCATGACGGCCGCCTACGACGCCGCGGGCGATCTCAACTTCAGCGCCCTGGCGTTACACCTCGAGGGTCGTCATGGCCCATTTACCCTCCACAGCGAGTTCATTCGGACGTGGCAGGATCTTCTGGAGGAGGAGGACCACGAGGGGCTTGCCGCGGCCAAAGGCGCCTCCGCCACGGGGGCGCTCAATGAAGGCCTCGTCGAGACGCTCGCGCGCAGCGGCTACTGGGTGCAGCTGGCCTATCGGACCGGCCCCTGGCAGCCGGTCGTGCGCTGGTCGCAGCTCTTCGACGGCAAGGCCGGCAGCGAGACCCTCACGGACGCCGGGCGGCAACTGGCCCTCGGCCTCGACTACTGGTTCGAACCCTCGTTCGTGCTCAAGCTGGAATACCTCATCAACGATGAGGAGGTGGACATCGACAACAACCGTCTCGCCCTTCAACTGGCGTTTGGGTTCTAACCCGGAGGTACCGATATGCGACTCTTAGCTTCTTCGCTTCTGCTCTTTGTGATCGCCTACCTGGGGCTGGCCTCCCAGACGTCCGTCCTTCCGGAGCCCGGCGACGAGATCGCCCTCTCCGACACCACGCTGGCGGCGCGCATCGGCCTCGGCGCCGAACTCTTCTCGCGCACCTGCCAGCGCTGCCACAACCCGCGCGGACCGGCCGAGCGGACCGATCGGGAGTGGGTCATCATCATGCAGCACATGCAGACCCGCGCCAACCTCACGCGGGGACAGGCCCGCCTGGTGCGCGACTTCCTGCTCGCCTCGAACGACGCCGACCTCGTCCCCGGACGGCTCCGCTCCGACCTGGAAACGCCCACCGAGATCACCGACGACCTCATCGCAAAGGGACGGCTCGTGTATCAGGGCGCCGGGACGTGCTTTGCCTGCCACGGCGGCAACCTCGAAGGCGGCCCCATCGCGCCGAGCCTGAGCGACGCGCAATGGAAAAACGGCTCCGGCGACTACGCCGACATCCTGGGCATCATCCGCAACGGCGTGCCCGGCACCGCAATGGCGGCCTACCCCGGCGGCATCACCGACGAACAGGCCCAGCAAGTGGCGGCCTACGTGTGGGCCGTCTCCCACGGCCGGGTCGACCGCTAACCCCTCTTTGTCTCATCCTCAAGAATATGGCGACGGTTCACGGAGGCACGGGAATGCCCGGCTTCCGGGCATCCGTTTCGCGCAACGTGCTTCCGTGGGCCGCGCCATGTTTTTCCCAACGGAGAAGTCCATGAACAGACACGTGCGTTTCCCCCTGACCATGCTCGCGTCGGCCCTGGCGGCGCTGGCGCTCACCGCCTTCACGACCGCCCCCTTCACCGCGCCGGAAGCCGACCCGGTCGAGGTCGTCATCCGTTCCGTCGGCAACGAACTGCGCTTCGACACGACCGCCTTCAGCGTCAAGGCCGGCCAGGAAGTGCGCCTCGTCTTCAAGAACGACGCCACCGTTCAGGGGCTCGCCCACAACGTCGTCATCCTCACCGACGCCGAAGCCATCGACCGCGTCGGGACGGCCGCTCTCTCCGCCGCCGCCAACGACTACATCCCCGAAGACGAGGCCATCCTCTTCTACACCCCGCTCGCCCAACCCGGCGAGACCGTTGAGGTCACCTTCACCGCCCCCTCCGAACCGGGAGAATATCCGTTCATCTGCTCGTTTCCCGGCCATTACGTGCTCATGCGAGGCGTGATGAAAGTGACCTGATCGTCCCTTCAAGGCTCCCGCGCCTTACGCTGAAAAAAGTTTAAGGCGGATTTAAGGCTTGCTTAAGGTTGGCGGGTCGATCTTGAGACGTGAGCGTCGAACAGGAAACACAACGGAGCGCGTTGCCATGAAGGAAGTCAAAGCCTACCTGCGTTGCCCGAAGGTGGAGAGCGTCATCGAGGCGCTGGAAGAGAACGGGATCACCGGCATCACCGTCATTGACGTGATGGGGCTCGGGCAACTCGCGGACCCGCACGCGAGCAAATACTCGATCAAGTGCGTCGAACGGTACTCGGACGTCGCCAAACTGGAGGTCGTCTGCCGGGATGAAGACGTTCATCGCGTCGTGGAACTCATTCGAAAGAACGCCTACACGGGTTTGCCGGGAGACGGCATCATCTTCGTTTCTCCGGTGGAGATGGCGGTGAAGATCCGCACCGGAGCCGTCGACGAGACCGGCCTGTAGGAACGTTCTTCCCTCACAACTCCTGAATCTCGGAGGCGCCCGACATGGAAAAAGACCCTGTTTGCGGCATGGCGATCGACCGGCACAACCCGCCGGCCCGGATGGACTACCGGGGACGAACGTACTTTTTCTGCTCCGAGGATTGCCGGCGAACGTTTGAGCAACACCCGGAGCGCTACGCGACCGATCCTCCGAACCTTACGGATCCGTCCGCTTCCGGGGCGAACGAGGGGCTCGTGTAGGCGGCGCGTCATGCGTGAGCCCCACGGCTGCGAGCGAAGCGCGCGCGGGCCGCTGCTTTCATGACCGCAGCGGCAGCGTGAAGGTGAACGTCGCGCCCCGGCCCTCTCCCTCCGAGGCGGCCCAGATGCGTCCTCCGTGCTCTTCGACGATCCGCTTCACCAGCGTCAGTCCGATGCCGGTGCCCTCGACGTTGTTGTCCAGGCGGTTGAACAAGCCGAAGATGGTCTCCAGATACCGGGGATTGATGCCGACGCCGTTGTCCCGCACGGAGCACACCACCTCGCCCTCTGCGACGCGCGCCTCCACCTCCACACGCGGCGCCGGCTGATCGCCCATAAACTTGAGGGCGTTGTCGATCAGGTTCTGAAACACTTCCAGCAGCCGAAGCCTGTCGCCGAAGACTTCCGGCATGCGGGCGGGCACGCGCACTTCGGCTCCCCGCTCGGCGAGCCGACCGCCCAGCATCTCCACGGCTTCGCGCACCAGACCCGACAGGTCGACGGCCTCCGGCGGGTTGACCACGCGCCCGATCCGCGAGAGCTCCAACAGATCCCGGAGCAGCCGGGCCATCTTGTCGGCGGCGCTGTTGATGTGAGCCACGTCCCGGCGGAGCGCTTCCACGTCCCCGAGGAGCGCATCATTTTCGAGCAGTCCGAGGAAGCCCTTGATCGTCACCAGCGGTGATTTCAGGTCGTGCGAGACGGTATAGGCGAAGCGTTCCAGCTCGGCGTTCTTCGCTTCGAGGTCGCGCACGAGTTCCTCGCGCTGCTCCTCGATGCGCTTGCGCTCGGTGATGTCGCGTGTGATGGTCAGCAGGCATGAACGGCCGTTGAGTTCGATCCGATCGCCGGAGAAGAGGCCCGTCCGAAGCTCGCCCCAACGGGTGCGGAAGGTCACCTCGACGTTGCTCACGAACTCCCCGCTGCGGATGCGGCGAATGAAGTCGGCGCGATCGCTCATCTTGCCCCAGATGCCCAGTTCGGCGGTCGTGCGCCCGATCACCTCGTCGCGGCGATACCCGAGCACGCGCTCGAACCCCTCGTTCACCTCGATCAAGCGTCCCTCTTCCAACGTCGCGATGCCGATGATGTCGGGGCTCGCATGGAACGCCTTGGCAAACTTCTCCTCCGATTTCCGCAGGTCCTCCTGGGCCCGTTTCCATTCGGTGATGTCCCGGAAGGAAGCCATGATCGCCAGCGGCTTGCCGTTTTCGTCCACGATCAGGTTGGCCGCCAGATAGATGTCTATCCACCTCCCATCGGAGCGAACGGTCCTGAGTTCGCCTTTCCAGTATCCTCCGGCTCTGATCTGTTTTTCGAGCACGTCGAGGGAAAAAGGCTCGACCCGGAACTCCAGGATCCGCTTTCCGACGACCTCCTCTTCGCGCGCATATCCGAGCGCTTCCAGGAAAGCGCGGTTCACGTAGGTGAGCACGCCCTCCATATCGACGAACGCGATGGGTTCGACCGACGAGGCGATGGCATATTCGTGGAGGCGAAGCGCCTGTTCGATGCGTTTCTGTTCGGTGACGTCATGCGTGATGGCCACGAGGCACGGTTCTCCGCCGAGTTCTATCACGACGGAAGAAACGCGGCAGATGTGCACCGCTCCCGTTTTGTCGACCAGCGGGAGTTCGAGGTCTCGCACGCGGCCTTCGCGTTGCAACCCCTCCACCATCCGGCTGCGGTCGGCATACCGCCATATCCCGAGCGCTTCGGAAGTTTGGCCGATGACCTCCTCGCGCGCGTATCCGCTCAGGCGGTGGAACCCTTCGTTGACGTCGATGAAGAGGCCGTCCCGCACCCGGGTGATGGTGATGGAGTCCGGGCTGGCGTGGAAGGCTTTGGCGAACCGCTCTTCGGAGGCCTCCAGCGCCGCCCGCGCCTGCCGGCGTTCCAGCATCGAGCCGATCCACTGGCACAAGAGCCGTATCGTTTCGCGATCCGCCTCGGAGAAGGGCGGGCGCTTCGGCTTCGTGCTCGAGAAACTCAGCGTGCCGGAGCGCTTCTCGCCCGTCCTGACGGCCACGCCGAGGTAGGACTCCAGATGAAAGTGGACGTAGCAGGGATGCCGGGCATAGGCCGAGGCCCCGGCATGATCGATCGCCAGCACCTCGTCGTTGTGCCAAGCCTCTTCGCAGTACGTATGGTGGAGATCGAAGGATTGCCCCGGCTCCAGCCCGGTGCCGGGGGCAAAGCATGCCTCGATGTGATATTGCCCGTCCTCGATGCGGCTCAGGAGGCCGATCTCCATGCCCAGCAGCTCCGTGGTTCGCCGAAGGGCTTCGTGCAATTGTGCGTCCAGGTCCCGCCCCCTCTGCGAAGTGATCTCGTAGAGCAGACGCATCCGCTTGATGCGCTCCTCCAGCGCGCGCTCGGTCCGCCGCTGCTCCGTCATGTCCACGTACATCGCAAGGACGCCCTTGACCCGCCCCCGCTCGTCGAACTCCGGCACGGCGTGCATCAGCGTCTCGATCACGCCTCCGTCGCGTCTCACCAGGTTGCGTTCTTCTTCGACGGAGAGCCCCTGAAGACTGCGATGATACCCGCTTCCAAAAAGCTTTTCCTTCGAACCGGGCGTATAGAAACGGGCCAGTGGTTGCCCCACCACCTCTTCGCGCGCATACCCGAGGCGCTCAAGAAAACGATCGTTGCAGGCCGTGACGTACGACGCCCCGTCGCGATCCTCCGTCTTGAGGTACATGATCGGCGCGGACTCGAAGAGCTTGCGGTAGCGTTGTTCCGCCGCTTCGATCCGCTCTTTGGCTTGCCTCTGCGAAGTGATGAACCGCTCCAGCCCCAGCAGGACGGGCAGCATCAACAGGCTGACGAGCAGTCCCGGGAGTTCGACCATATGCCCGGGCGCCAAAAGCGCCGTCCCCTCCCATACCGTCGCCAGCGTGAGCGTCTGGCGAAGGGCCATCAGGACATATAAAACCGCGAGGAATCCCAGGCGCCAGTCCCGCAAGCGCCACACCAACACCAGCGCCCACCCGAGCCCGATCAACCGAAGGGCAATCGATAAAAACAGAATAGTGTTCATATCGCAACAACAAGGCGAACGCGAAAGGCAGACGGCGGCACAAAAGATTCTTTAGCGCCCGCGCATGCGAAACGACGCCGGCGCCATGCCTCGCAGGTTCGCATGCCCGTTCCGCAACGAGGCGATCCGCTCGTTCCGGGAAACTGCACGTAGGTACGCCTCCCCGGAGCTTTTCGTTCACGGTGCGGAAAAAGGCCCTGCTCCCGGCATCCGGGATTCCCCCACAAGACACGGCGGCAATCCCCGGCGACGGCTTTGGTCGTCCCAAGATAATCTTTCCCGTCTTTATCTTCGCAATGCCCGTGCCCCCGGTTCTTTTCCACGAAGGTCGTCCCCGAGACGACGACGCCGTCCCGATCCATCCATCGTTTAGCAACCCTCTGGGTTCAAGTCATGAAAACCGACGAATACGCCCGACAGTCCGTCCTCCAGACCCTCAACGCCCTGAAGACGGACAAAGAGAAAGGTCTGAGCGAAGAAGAGGCAAAGAAGCGGCTTCAGGAATACGGTTACAACGAGATCAAGGAAAAGGAAGAGCCTCTGTGGCGCCGCATCTTCCGCCGCTTCTGGGGGCCGATCCCGTGGATGATCGAGATCGCCGCCCTCCTCTCGGCCCTCGTGCAAAAGTGGGAGGACTTCGGCATCATCATGGTGATGCTTCTCGTCAACGCCTTCATCGACTTCTTTCAGGAGCACCGCGCGCTCAACGCCCTCAAGGCGCTCAAACGACAACTCTCCACCGAGGCCATCGTCCTGCGCGACGGCAGCTTCAAGGCCGTCCCCACGCGCGAACTCGTGCCGGGCGACCTCATCAAGCTCAAGATCGGCGACATCATCCCGGCGGACGTGCAGCTCGTCGAGGGCGATTATCTGCTCGTCGATCAGTCCACCCTGACGGGAGAGTCGCTGCCGGTGGGCAAGAAACGGGAGGAGGTCGCCTACGCCAACACCATCGTCAAGCAGGGCGAGATGCTGGCCGTAGTGGTCAACACCGGGGCGCATACGAACTTCCACACGGTGGTCTCGCTGGTGGCGCGCGCGGAGCGGGACGAGAGCAGCCATTTCCAGAAGATGGTGATTCAGATCGGCAACTATCTGATCCTGGTCACCATCGCGCTGGTGTTGCTCATCCTGATGGTGGCGCTGTTCCGTCACGAGCCGTTCCTCGAAATCCTTCGGTTCAGCCTCGTGCTCACCGTGGCCGCCATTCCGGTGGCTTTGCCGGCCGTGCTTTCCGTCACGATGGCCGTGGGCGCGCTCAACCTGGCGCGGCGGCAGGCCATCGTCAGCCGTCTCGTGGCCATCGAAGAACTCGCCGGCGTCGACGTGCTGTGCAGCGACAAGACCGGCACGCTGACCCAGAACAAGCTGGAGGTGTCGAAGCCCGTCGTCTTCGAAGGTTTCGAGGAAGCGGACCTGCTGCGCTATGCCGTGCTTGCCTCGCATCTCGAAAACAAGGATCCCATCGACCTGGCGATCTACCGGTACTTCTCCGAGCACTTTCCCGGGACGGACCTGACGCCCTTCCGGCAGGTGCATTTCACCCCGTTCAACCCCAACATCAAGCGCACCGAGGCCGAGGTCGAGAAAGACGGCAAGCGTTTCGTGGTGATGAAGGGCGCTCCTCAGGTGCTGCTCGAACTGGCGGACCCGCCCGAACAGGAGCGCCGGCACATCGAGAGCATCGTCGAGTCGTTGGCCGTGAAGGGATACCGGACGCTCCTCGTAGGCAGGAAAACCGACGGGAAGCTCACGCTCGTCGGGCTGATCCCGCTCTTCGATCCGCCGCGTGAGGACTCGAAGGAGGTCATTCGAAGCCTCAACGAATACGGGGTGCACGTGAAGATGATCACCGGGGACAACGCGGCCATCGCCCGAGAGATCGCCCGTCAGCTCGGCCTCGGCACGCGCGCCGTGCGGTCGGCCGATCTCAGCGGCAGCGCCGGAACGGGCCTGCTCGAGCTCGCCTCGGTGCTGGCCCGCGCCATCTACCATCGGCTCAAGCCCGACGTATCCGACGCCGAGGCCCGACATTTCGCCGAGGAGGTGATCGAGGAGGTCCGCCAACGGTTCGACACCGAAAAACTCAACCGGGAGTTCGTCTATACCCACGAGTCCTCGATCATCCGGCTCGTGGAGGAGGCCGACATTTTCGCCGAGGTGGCGCCGGAGGACAAGTATCGGATCGTGGAGTCCCTGCAAAAGGCCGGGCACATCGTGGCCATGACGGGCGACGGCGTCAACGACGCGCCGGCGCTGAAGAAGGCCGACTGCGGCATCGCCGTCTCGAACGCGCTCGACGCCGCGCGCGCCGCCGCCGACATCATCCTGACGGCCCCCGGCCTCGGCGTCATCAACCAGGCCATCCGGCAGGCGCGCATCACCTTCGAGCGCATGAAGAGCTATGCCATCTTCCGCATCGCCGAGACGCTGCGCATCATCCTCTTCATGACGCTGAGCATCATCGTCTTCAACTTCTATCCGATCACGGCCCTGATGATCATCATCCTGGCCCTGCTCAACGACATCCCCATCCTGGCCATCGCCTACGACAATACCCGGATCGACCGGAAGCCCGTGCGGTGGAACATGAAGGAGATGCTCACGATCTCCTCTACGCTCGGCGTGGCGGGCGTGATCTCGTCTTTCCTGCTCTTTTTCCTGCTCGAATACTTCCAGTTTTCCGAGCCGATGATCCAGTCGATGATCTTTGCCAAGCTGGTCATCGCCGGGCACGGGACGATCTACAATACCCGCATCGACGACTGGTTCTGGAAGCGCCCCTACCCGTCGCTCATCCTCTTCGGCGCGACGTTCTCGACGCGGGTCATCGGCACACTCATCGCCGTTTACGGCTTCCTCATCACGCCCATCGGCTGGACGTACGCGCTCTACATGTGGGGCTATGCGCTGGCGTGGTTCGTCTTCAACGACGCCGTCAAGATGGCCACGTATCGCTTCATCCGGCGGGAGCGGCTCCGTGCGATGAAGAAGCTCCACACCGCCGTGACCGAGGCATGAACGCGCCTGCCGGGGATCGCTTCTTTCCGAGGGCAAGGGCGATCGGCGTGGGGCCCCGCTCCGTGGGCCTTCGCCTCTTTGCCGGACGCCTTCCCTCGCTGCGGAACGCGCGGCCCCTTGCGCCTCGGCGCGCCTATCCGCCATGCCTGAAGAGCAGCCCGCGCCTGCTGAAGACGAACTCCATGATGAAGACCGTCGCGTACATGCCGAGGATCCACAAGAGCGTGGGACGGGCGGTGTGCCAGAGATAATAGACCAGCGTAGTGACCGTCGCCAGCATCAGCACGAAGCCGGGCAGGATCAGGCCGATCTTGCTGTGGGTCTGCCTGCGCAGCCGGATGTTCGCCACCGAGACGCCGATGGAGACGAGCAGGAACGTCATGCTCGAAAACGAGGCGATGAGTTCGAGCCCGCCGAGGAGCGTCAGCGCCAGCGCAAAGGCCGTCAGCGCCACCACGGCCACCCACGGCACGTTCACGCGGTTCCGGAACGAGAAGGCGTGCGGCATCTTTTTCGAGCGGGTCATCTCCGCCATCATCCGCGCCGCGCCGAACATGGTCGCATTGATGGCCGAGGCCGTCGCCAGGAGGGCGGCAATGGCCACCAGCACCCGCCCGGCATTGCCCAGCGCCGGCTCCGCCGCCACCGCCAGCGCGTATTCCTTCGCCGCCACGAGCTGAGCCAGCGGAAGGCTCCCCACGCCCACGATCGCCAGCGTCACGTAGATGAACGCCACGATCCCGACCGCTCCATAGATGCCGCGCGGAATGTTCTTCTCCGGATCGCGGGTCTCCGTGACGGCGTTCGTGATGAGCTGAAACCCCTCATATGCGACGAAAATCAGCGCGCCCGCCATGAAAACCGAGGTGACGCCCTTGTCGAACACCGGAAACAGGTTGGCATGCCTGACCGTGCTCAGTCCCGCGATGCCCAGCAGGGTGAGCAGGATGATCTTCGTATAGACGACGAGGTCCTCGGCGTCACCGCTCGCCTTTGTCCCCATCAGGTTGACGAGCATGAAGAACAGGATGATGCTCGCCGAGAGGACCATCCGCACGTTCGCCGCGCCGCCCATGTTGAACAGTTCCGCTCCGTACGCGCCAAAGGTGAACGCGTAGAGCGCGAGCGTGCCGATGTATCCGATGATGACCGTCCAGCCGACGACGCCCGCGACGTTCGGCTGCCGGGGAAAGGCGCGTTCGAGGTACGTGAAGCTCGCGCCGTCGTCGCGGTAGGCCAGCGCCAGCTTGACGTACGAGTAGCCCGCCGTGAGGGCGACGATGCCGCCGATGGCGAAGGCGAGGGGCGCGGCGTGGCCGCTGATGCTCACGGCCAGCCCGAGCACGGAGAAGATGCCGCCGCCGATCATGCCGCCCACCCCCATGGCGATGAGTTCCTTCAGCCCCAGCGCCCCTCCATCTTTTTTCGCATCGCTCCTTTTGTGAGTGCGTGCGGCAGGTTTTCGGACATTCATGGGTTCGGGAGTTGTGTGAAAGAAGCAGGGTTCATCCCGCGGCCAGAAACGTTTTCAGCCCCGTGAGCAGGAACTGCGCGCCCATCGCCACGAGGATGAGGCCGAGGAAGCGCAGCAGGATGCCGTGCCCGTGTTTGCCGATGCGCGCGCCCAGCTTCACCGTGGCCCACAGCCATACGAACAGCGACCCGGCCAGCACCGCGACCGCGCCGAGGACCGGGACTTTCCACCCCGGTCCCCTTGCCGTCAGCGTGATGACCGTGGTGATGGCGCCCGGCCCGGCAATCATCGGCATGGCGAAAGGCACGATGACGGGGTCGTCTTTCGGCGCGCCCTGGCCGGGATCCCGCTGCGCGCGCGTCCGGCTCCCGGCGAGCATCTCCAGCCCCATGAGGAGAATGACCAGCCCGCCCGCCGCGCGGAAGGCGGCGAACGAGATGCCGAACGCGCTCAGCACCCAGTTGCCTCCCACCGCCGAGACGGCCAGGATGACGAAGACCGCCACCGAGGCCCGCGCCGCCCCGCGCATCCGGTCCCGCCGGTCCATCTCCGCCGTCAGCCCCAGATACACGGGAGCCGCTCCGATAGGGTTGGCGATGGCGAAGAGGGCTGCAAGCGCCTGTATCAGTTCGTGCATGACAATTCCGGAGCCTCCCGGCAATCATTGCATTTCGGGGACACGAATCAGTCTTACCCGGCGATGGAGACGCCCATCACCCAGCCGATGCCGTACGTGACGGCGGCGGCGGCCAGGCCGAAGGCCATCTGCCGCAACCCGGAAAAGAGCACGCCGCGCCCGGTCATGAGCGTGATGGCCGCGCCGATGCCGAAGAGCGCCGCGCCGCTCATCGCCAGGCTGGCCGCCACGGCGGTATATCCCGACGTGAACGCAAACGGGGCCACCGGGAAGATCGCGCCGAGGGAGAAGAGGACGAACGACATCCCCGCCGCCTCCCACGCCGAGCCGCCGAGTTCCTCCGGGTCGATGCCGAGTTCTTCGCGGGCGAGCGTGTCGAGCGCCTTGTCCTCGCTCCGGATGAGTTCCTTCGCCATCTTGCGCGCTTCCTCTTCCGAGAGCCCCTTGGCCTGATAGATGAGCGCCAGTTCGAGCTCCTCTTCCTCGGGGTTCGTCCGAAGCTCCTCCCCTTCGATGGCGATCTGATGCTCGTAGAGCTCGCGTGAGCTTTGCACGGAAAGCCATTCGCCGAGCGACATCGAGATCGCGCCGGCGAGCAGACCGGCCAGGCCGGTGATGAGGATGGCCTGGTTCGAGAGTTCCGCCCCGGCCACGCCCATGACGAGGCTCAGGTTCGAGACGAGGCCGTCGTTGGCTCCGAGCACGGCGGCGCGGAGCGCGTTGCCTCCGATGGCCCGGTGTCGCCCTTCCAGGCGCGCCACCGCCGAGCCCTCCAGCCCGCCCGGCACGCTGCCCTCGATGGCCTGCAAGATGCGCTGGTGCGACCGTTCATCTGCGGGCAACGACGTATCCCGCGACTCCGGCTGTTGGAGGTAGTCGGCGCTGTCCGAGGCTTCGAGCGCCGTGATCGTCGGCAGCACGAACGACGGCCCGAAGCGCCGGGCCAGCCACGCCAGCGTTCGCGCGCGGCGGCTCGGGCGCGTCGTGGGAACGGCCTCGCCCGCCTTCCGAAGCTGCTCCTCCCAGAACCGCGCGTGCCGCTCCTCCACCTCCGCCAGCCGCCGGTAGACCTCCGCCAGTCGCTCGTCGGTCTCGATCTCGGCGAACGTGCGATAGAGCATCGCGCTGTCGATCTCATCCTGCATGTTGGCCAGGTACCGTTTCCGGTCGATTTTCTGCTCCATGGTCTCAGTGGGTCGGGGCCAAAAGGATCGGTAGGAAGGTCCTCACAGCCGTAGTCGCGCGCACCGGACGAGGGTTGCCTTAGCGCTCAATCGTCCGTAACCTTCCCGCACATCCCATCATATGGAGGGCTCACGGTGCGAAACAAGATCCCGTTGGGTCGCATGTTCGGCATCCCGGTCGGACTCGACTATTCATGGTTCCTCGTCTTCATCCTCTTCACGTGGATGCTCGCGGTCGGGTACTTCCCGCTCAAATATAGTGACTGGCCTCCTTACCTGTACTGGGTGACGGGCGCGGCGACGACGATTATGCTTTTCGTGAGCGTGCTGCTGCACGAGTTCGGCCATTCGCTCATGGCGCGTCATTACCGGCTCAAGGTCCGGAGCATCACGCTCTTCATCTTCGGCGGCGTGTCCGAGATCACGACGGAGCCGCCCAACGCGAAGGTGGAATTCTGGGTTGCGCTGGCCGGGCCGCTCGTGAGCTTTGCGCTGGCGGGACTTTTCTTCGTGCTCGAGCCGCTCGCGGCCGGAAAGGAACCGGTGCTGGCCGTGTTCCAATACCTCGCGTTGATCAACTTCGTGCTGGCCGTGTTCAACCTCGTGCCGGGTTTCCCGCTCGACGGCGGGCGTGTGTTCCGGGCGCTCGTGTGGGCGCGCACGAAGGACTTCCGCCGCGCCACCGCCACCGCCGGCAACGCGGGCCGTTTCTTCGGCTACTTCTTCATCATGATCGGCGTGTGGTTCCTCCTCCTGGGCGACCTCTTCGACGGCCTGTGGATCGCCTTCATCGGATGGTTCCTCGAAAGCGCCGCCGTCGGGCAGATCCAGCAACAGCGTATCCAGACCCTGCTCTCCGGCCACCGGGTCTCCGAGGCCATGAGCCGCCACTATGCCGCGATCGACGCCGCCACCCCGCTCGAAGAGGTGGTCCACACGCATATCCTCGGCGGCGGGCAACGCGCGCTCATCGTCGAACGGGGCGGGCAAATCGTGGGTCTGCTGACGCTCGACCGCATCAAGCACGTGCCCCGGGAAGCCTGGCCCGAGACCGCCGCCGCCGAAGCCATGATCCCGCTCGACGACCTCAGGACGACCCGTCCGGACGCCGAGCTCTGGTCGGCCCTGCAGGAGATGGACCGCGACGGCGTCAATCAACTGCCGGTGCTCGAGGACGGGCGGCTCGTCGGCCTGCTCAGCCGCGACGACGTCATCAATTATCTGCGCACCCTGACGGAACTGACCCCGCTGAGACCATGATTCAGATCAAGAAAATCCTCGTCCCCACCGACTTTTCCGAGACGGCCGACCGGGCGCTGACCCTTGCTTTCGGCCTGGCCCGTCAACACGGGGCCGAGGTGCGGCTCCTCCACGTGATGGGCACGCTCGAGGCCGACGCCTGGGGACCACTTAGCCTCATGCCCGAAGAGCGGGTGCTGCATGAGACCCCCCGGAAAGTCGTCACCGACCGGCTTGCCAGGCTCCTGGCCGAGCACGACACCGAGGGTGTCCCCGCCGATTACGAGGCGCGTTTCGGCAGCGCCGTCGCCCCGACTATCGAGGCGTATGCCCGGGAGTTCGACTTCGACCTGATCGTGATGGGCACGCATGGCGTGCGCGGTGTGAAGCACCTCCTGCTCGGCAGCGTGGCCGAGGAGGTGGCGCACACGGCCACGCGTCCCGTGCTCCTCGTCCGTCCCGGCGAAGGCATGCCTGAAGTCGACCGCGTGCTCGCTCCGGTCGACCTCTCGCCCCACAGCCGCATCGCCGTGGCATGGGCTGCGACCCTCGCCGCCGGCTTCGGCGCTCACCTGGACCTCCTCCACGTGGTCAAGGAAACCCTGCCTCTCGCCGAGTACGGCCTGGAATACGCAACTCCGCCGGTGGACCGCGAGACCCTCAAGGAAAGGGCCGAAGCGCAGATGGCGCAATTGCTCGAAGCGGCTGCCGTCCCTGACCTCGCGAGCGACCTGCACCTCGCGAGCGGCTACCCCGCCGAGGTGATCGTAGACTTCGCCGCCGAACACGACGAGGACCTCGTGGTGATGGCCTCGCACGGGCGCACGGGATGGAAGCGGTTTTTGCTGGGGAGCGTCGCCGAGAAGGTCATGCGCGCCGTGAACAGCCTCGTGCTCGTGGTCCGGGTGGTCCCGGAAGAATAGCCTTTGCCGGAGCGCGAGCGGGGAGCTTCCGGAGGCCGCCTACGCAAGCGACGCGGGCCACCCGAGCCAGGCGAGGTAGGCGATCCAGAGCGCCACGCCGAGGCCGAAGACCCGCAGGAGATCCCATTTGTAATAGCGCACCAGCACCAGCGCCGCGCCTCCCGGCACGAACGCTTCCGGGAGCACGAACGTGTGACGCCCCAGACTCAGCACCACGGTGGCCAGCAGACCAACGAAGACGGCCATGATCCCCCGGAGGGCGCCCCGCACCGTTCCCAGATGACGGACGTGGACGAAGACCTCGCTGAAGACCATCGTCATTGCAAAGCTCGGCGCGAAGATGGCGGCCGTCGCAACCAGCGCACCGACCCATCCGCCCAGTTTGAACCCGATGAACGTCGCCGTGATGAGGAACGGCCCCGGTGTGATCTGCCCGAACGCCACGCCTGAGGCCAGTTCCTGCGGCGTCAACCAGCCGTGTACATCGACAACGTCTTGTTGGAGGAGAGGAAGGATCGTCATGCCGTTGCCGAAGGCCACCGCTCCGACCTTTAATAGGCCGGCATTGAGCGCATGGAGCGTGCCGGGCGTGAGCGCCGCGTATACCGCCCAAACGATCACCACGAGCCCCGGCAACGCCGCCCGCCACACCCGCCGCCACGAGAACGGTTGCTCCGTCTTCTCGATGCCCGTCGGCTCGGCCCGCCGGACCCAGGCTCCCACGATGAGCCCGATCCCGATGGCCCAGATCATGTTGCCGCCCATCACGCCGAACCCGAAGGCCAACAGCGCCAGCGTGGCATCGAGCGGCCCCTTCAGGTTGCGCGCCCCGAAATCGAGCGTGACGTTCAGCACCACCGCCACCACCATCGCATTGAGCCCCAGCATCACGCTCTGCAGATGAGGCGCGGAGCCGTACCGGAAATACGCCCACGAAAGCGCCAGCATCAACGCCAGCGACGGCAAGATGAAGCCTGCCACCGAGACCAACGCCCCTCCGATCCCCCGCTTCCGATAGCCGATGTAGGCCACGAGGTCGATCATGATGGGGCCGGGATAGAGTTGCACCAGTCCCAACCCCTCCTCCAACTCCTCCACCGTCAGCCAGCCTTTCCGAACCGGGATGGTCTTCAGATTCTGGAGGATCGCCATCCCGTACGACGTCAGCCCGATCATCGTAAAGGTGGAGAACAAGCCCGCCATCCCGGGCGAAGCGGCAACGGCGGATGCGATCGAAGAGCCGGACTTCGGGAGGTCTTTTTTCATGAATCACCGTTTCCGGGGTCTTGCTCGAACGCGCACGCCCCGTGCTCCTCCACCCACCGCGCCGCCAGCCGCCGGATTTCCGCGTTGTCCTGAAGCCCCACCTTCGCCTTGATGCGGCGCAAGAACGTATCGATGGTTTTGGAGGACAAGCCCAGCCGTTCGGCAATCTCACGGAGGCGCATCCCCCGGCCGAGCCCTTCGAAGACCTCCCGCTCGCGGCGGCTCAAGCGCTCCACGACGCCGAACGTCTGCCCCTCGGCAAGCGCGGCGAGGATCTCTCCGCACACGTCCGGGCTCGCGTAGAATTTCCCCGCAAGCGCGGCGCGGAAGCCCTCGACGAGCTCTTCTTCCACACGCGCTCCCCGTTTGAGCACGAAGCCGCGAACGCCTCCGCGGAAGAGCGCCGTCAGGCAACTCGTGTCCTCCGTGAAAACGAGAATGGGCGTCTCCGGGGCAACCTCTCGCAGTCGATGGACGAACGCCGGCCCCTTCTCATCGGGCAGCTTGATGTCCACCACGAGGAGGTCCGGGACCTGATCGTTCAGGATCGTCCAGGCTTCTTCAGCCGTCCCCACGGCCCCGACGACGGAGAGCCCCTCCTCCTCCATGATGGCCGCGAGCCCTTTGCGGGAAAGCGGGTGGTTGTCGATGATCAACGCACGTTTCACTGGCGCGCCCTCTCGGATTTCAGCACGTCGTCCACCCAGCCGTAGGCCGCCATCATGCTCGGGAAGCCGAGTGTGGTGGTCGCCGGCACGACGGCGTGGCGGATCTCCTCCGGCGTGCACCCGGCGGCCGACGCCTGGCGGGCATGCGCGTGCACGGCCCCTTCGTGGCGCATTCCCGCGGCGATCCCAACCTTGACGAGGGCGACCTCCTTCGGACCGGGCGGCCCGCCCTGCGTCGTGGCTTCGCCGAGCGCCTGATAGACCTCGCCCACGTATTTGTGTTTCGCGAGGAACCGGAGGAATCGTTTCGGAGGTTCGCTCATGGTCTATGCTGTGCCAGTAATGAATGAGGAAGAGCCGCACCAGAGGCCGAACAACGCACCGGCGATGGTTTCCACATGCTCCCGGCGCCCGCCGCCCTTCTCCAGCAACGTTGGCTGACAGGACTCAAGGTAGGTATACGGGGTGAAATTTTCCTGCATCTGCCGTATCTGGGGAAACACCAGGACTGCATATACCTGAAAGAGACGATCCTCGGGGCAGCCGTGACGAGGCTCCGATTGATCGCCCGGTCGTGCGGCTCAATGCCAGATACCGACCTCACGGCACGCAACATACCGCGCCGCCCTCTCACACACCAATGATCGGATGCTCTCATGGAAACGCAAGGCAACGAACCGACCTGGCTCACCGACTTCGAGGCGGCCGCCGCCGAGGCCAAACGGCAGCGCAAGCCCATCCTGCTTCAGTTCGAGCGCGACCGGTGCGCCGGATGCCGCAAGCTCGAAGCCGTGACCTATCGCGACTCCGGCGTGCAGGCGGAACTCTCCGAGTGGTTCGTCCCCCTCCGCCTCGATATCCTCCGCGAACGCCGCATCCGCGCCGGGTACCACGCCGTGTGGACGCCCTCGTTCTATTTCCTCGACTATCACGGCAAAGCCTATCACCACCTCGACGGCTACCTCCCGCCCGAGGACTTCCGCCTCGTGATGCGTCTCGGCTGGGCCGCCGTCGCTCTTCCGAAAGGCAAATACGACGAGGTGATCGCCCGCCTCGACGAAGGGCTGAAACGCTTCCCCGACCACCCCCGCGCCCCGGGCGTGATGCTCACACGCGCCATGGCGCGGTACCTCAAGACGTGGGACAACCGGGCGTTTCGGGAAGAGATGCGAGAGCTCATCCGGCGCTATCCGGACAGCCCCGAGGCGCGCATGTGGCCGTGGGACGAAGCGCCGGAAAGTATCGGCAACGGTTGAAGCTACCCCCCGTTCCGGAGCATGTCGGCGAAGGCGTCGGGAAGCGGGCTCGCCTCGACGGCGCGGGCGGCGAGATCCACGTCGTACGCCACGCGGACGAAGCGGACCCGCACGCGCTCGGGGTCGCGCGCCGAGGCGTCGGAGGCGAGATCGAGGCGCACGTAGCATGCGCGCGGGTCGCCGTCCTTCGGCTTGCCCACCGAGCCGATGTTGACGGCGTGACGATACCGCCGCTCGCCGTCGGCTTCGTACGGGAGGACGCGGTGATATGGCCTGTGCGTGTGCCCGAAGAGCATCACGTCCGCGCCCGCCTCGGCCATCATCCGGAGCAAATGTTTCTCGGGAAAATCCTCGAAGAGGTACTGGTTGATCCGGCGCGGGCTGCCGTGGACCATGAGGACCTCCATCTTCGGCGCGCGAGGTTGGCGCGGCGGCTGAAACGTGAGGCGGAGGTGCCGGGGCAGGTCGCGCAGATAGGCCCTCGTCTCCCCGGTGACGACCTCGTTCGTGAAGGCGATGGACCGCGCGCCCCGGGCCTCGTCCTCCGGCGTCTTGTACGCGCACCCGCAGTCGTCCGAAGCCAGCCCCACGCCCTCGTCATAGTTGCCCGCGATCGTCGGGATGCGCCGGGCGCGCACGGCGGCGACGACCTCGTTCGGCCACGGGGCGTAGCCCACGAGATCGCCGAGGCAAAAGAGCATGTCCGGCGGATCCGCGTCGAGGTCGGCAAAGACGGCTTCGAGCGCCGGGAGGTTGGCGTGGACGTCGCTGAAAAAGGCAAGAGTCATGTCGGATCACGGATGGAGTTCCTCGGAAACGGAAGCGGGCCGGCGGGTCGCGTGCCCGTAGACGCCCCGGTAGGCGAGCACGGCGAGCGCGGCCCCGAGGAGCGGCGCGACGACGTAGATCCATTGCGCCTCGAACGCTCCGGAGACGAGCGCCGGGGCCAGCGAGCGGGCCGGGTTCATCGAAGCGCCGGAGACGGGACCGCCAAAGAGCGCCGCGAAGCACACCGTCGCGCCGACGGCGACGCCGGCCATCAGCCCTTTCTCCTTCGCCCCGATGGCGACGCAAAGGATGACGAACATCAGCAGGAACGTGAGCACGGTCTCCAGCGCGAAACTCTGCCCGGCCGAACCCGCCGGGTGCGTCCCCCCGAGCGTCTCATACCCGGGGAAGAGCCCTTTGAGCAAAAGACTCGCCCCCACGGCCCCGAGGGTCTGCGCGAGCACGTACGGCCCCACGTGCCGCCCGGAGAATCGCCCGGACACCCAGAAGCCGAACGTCACCGCCGGGTTGATGTGCGCGCCCGAGACCTCGCCGACGGCATAGACCACCGCCAGCACCACGAGGCCGAAGGTGACGGCGATCCCCACGGGCGTGACGACGCCGCCGAAAAGCTCATCGACGATCATGGCCCCCGTCCCGGCGAAGACGAGCGCAAACGTGCCGATGACCTCCGCCAGATAGGCGCGAAAAACGGGAATGGCGGGATTCATACGAGGCGGCGTCTCAACAGCAGTTCGGTTCGGAGGGCGGAGCGGGCAATCCCTCGAAGAAGGCGGCGAGCGCCGCGCGAAGGGCTGCGACGGCGTCCGGGTCGAGGCAATAACACGAGCGCGGCCCTTCGACTTCGCCCCGGATGAGCCCCGCCGCTTTCAGAGCTTTGAGGTGACGCGAAACCGACGCCTGCGCCAGCGGCAGTTCGTCCACGATTTCGCCGCAGATGCACACGCCCCGCTCGGCCAGCACCTGCAAAATGGCCAGCCGCGCCGGATGCGCCAGCGCCTTCGCCTGCTCCGCCAGATGCGCGAGCGACGGAGTGAAGAGATCGGATTTCGCCTGCATTTTCTTCTTGATGATCGCTTATCGCGGATATAGGATAATATCAGGCAAGCGACCTTCCTTTTGCAAGGGCGTTCCGCGAAAAAGCCTGGCGAAACGGCGTCGATCCGGGCCGATGAGGGGGAACCGAGCGGGCGCCATGCCCTCGTTGCGGTTTCGTCTCACGGGCGGAACGGCTATCTTTGCGCGTGGGCCGGAGCTTCGGCTCCCCGTCCCGGATGCGGCGGCATGAAACGAGCGCGCGCCCCCACCGACCCTTCTCCGCTTACCTCTGATGCCTATGCGTATCCTTGCCCTCCTTTTTTGCACGGGCGCCCTGCTCTCGAGCAACCTCGGATGCCGTGAGGCGCCCCCGGGCGACTGGCAGATCGGCCCCTTCGAGAAATACGACGGAAACCCCATCCTCACTCCCCGGGGAACGACGTGGGAGGCCAAGGACGTCTTCAACCCCGCCGCGTGGACCGACGGCGAGACGGTGTGGATGCTTTACCGCGCCGAAGACACTACCGGCGCGGGCGTGTGGAACGGCGTCTCGCGCATCGGCCTGGCCACGAGCCGCGACGGCCTGCGCTTTGAGCGCGAACCCGCGCCGGTCCTCGAACCCACAGAGGACTGGGAACGACCCGGCGGTTGCGAGGACCCTCGCCTCGTGAAGGTCGGCGACACCTTCTATCTCACCTATACCGCCTATGACGGTCGGACGGCCCGCCTGGCCCTGGCGACCTCGACGGACCTCCACACCTGGCAAAAACATGGCCCGGTCTTTCCCGAACGCGGCTGGACCAAGTCCGGAGCCATCCTCGACGTTCCCGTCAACGGGGAATACTGGATGTACTTCGGAGACACCGACATATGGGCCGCCCATTCACCGGACCTGCTGCACTGGACCGTCGTCGAGGAGCCGGTGTTGCGTCGCCGGCCGGGGCGGTTCGACGGCCGCCTCGTCGAGCCCGGCCCTCCGCCGGTGCGCACCGACGACGGCATTCTGTTGCTCTACAACGGCGCCGACGACGACCTCGTCTACGTCAACGCGCAGGCCCTCTTCGACCCCGCCGACCCGACCCGTCTTCTCAAGCGCTCCGAGGCGCCGTTCCTGGCGCCCTCGACCCGGCTGGAACAGGAGGGTCAGGCGCCCAACGTGGTCTTCATCGAGGGACTCGTGTCTTTTCGGAACCGGTGGTTGCTCTACTTCGGCATGGGCGATTCGGGCATCGGGGTGGCCGTGGCCGAACGTTGAGGGAGGCGGCTGCCCGGGGCGAAGCGCATGAGGCCCCCGGCCTTGCGAAGCTCACGCGCGGAGCATCCGGAGGCCGCTTCCGATGACGGCGAACTCGCTCAACTCGTGCCCGACGACGGCCACCGGCAGCGTGAACGCCCCGGCGACGGCGCCCACGACCAGCGCGCCGATGACGAGGGCGGAGAGCCACAGGTTCTGCCGCACGACGCGCCCGTTCTTCCGCGCCAGATCCAGCGCATAGACGAGCTTGTCGAGGTCGTCGGCCATGAGCACCACGTCCGCCGTCTCCATGGCCACGTCCGTGCCGATGGCGCCCATGGCCACGCCGACCGTCGCCTCGGCCAGCGCGGGCGCGTCGTTGACGCCGTCGCCCACCATGGCGACGTGGCCGTACCGCTCGTGCAGACGCCGCACCTGCAGCGCCTTCTCGTCCGGCTTCAGCCCGGCATACACCTCGTCGAGGCCCAGTTCGCGGGCGAGGGCTTCGGCGGTGCGCCGGTTGTCTCCGGTGAGCATGGCCACGCGGAGCCCCCGCCGCCGCAGCTCCGCGAGGACGCGCGGCGCATCCGGGCGCAGGTGGTCGCGGAGGGCGATCAGCCCGTAAAGCTCCGTCTCCGTGCCCACGAGCACGACGGTCTTGCCCTCCCCCTGCAGGCGACGGATCTCCGGCTCGACGTCCGAGAGGTCGCGCCCGAGCCTCTCCGCGAAGAGCGCCGGACTGCCGACGAACGTCGGCCTTCCTTCGAGGCGGGCCGTCGCGCCGGCTCCGGTGAGCGCCCGGAAGTCCTCGACCGGGACCGGCGCGACCCCCTCCCGCTCCGCCCGGCGCACGACGGCCCGCGCCAGCGGGTGCTCGCTCTGTCGCTCGACGGCGGCGGCCGCGGCCAGCGCCTCCCGAGCCGTCCGCGCGCCCCACGCCCGCACGTCGGTCACCTCCGGCCGTCCGGTGGTCAGCGTGCCCGTCTTGTCGAAAGCCGCCACGCGCACCTTTGCCAGCTCCTCGACGTAGATGCCGCCTTTGATGAGCACGCCGTCCCTTGCGGCGCGGCCCAGGGTAGCCACCATCGTGATGGGGATGGAGATGACGAGCGCGCACGGCGCCGCCGCCACGATGAAGACCGTCGCCCGGAGGATCCACACGGACCACGAGGCGGCGAAGAGCGCGGGCGGCCCCACGGCGATGAGCACGCCGAGCGCGAGCACCGCCGGGCTGTACCTTCGCCCGAACCGTTCGATGAAGCGCTCGCTGCTCCCCTTCCGTTCCTGCGCCTCCTCCACCATGCGAATGATGCGCGAGATGGTGTTGTCCGCGAAGACCTTCGTCGCTTCTACCTCCAGCGCCCCTTCCCCGTTGATCGACCCGGCATAGACCGGATCGCCCGGGCCTTTCTCCACGGGCACGCTCTCGCCCGTCACCGGCGCTTCGTTGACGCCGCTCCGGCCCGCCCTCACGCGTCCGTCCGTGGGCACGGCCTCGCCCGGGCGGACGAGGAACACGTCTCCGACGGCGATTTCCTCGACGGGCGTTTCCACTTCGCGCCCGTCGAGGAGCACGAGGGCCGTCTTCGGCGCGAGGTCCATGAGCGCTCGAACGGCCGAACGGGTTCGCTCCTCGGTGTACCCTTCGGCGGCCTCCGAGATCGAGTACAGGAAGGCGAGCATCGCCCCCTCGGCCGGCGCGCCCATGAGCGCGGCCACCACCGCCGCCACGCTCATCAACAGCTCGATCCCCACACGACGCTCGAAGATCAGGTCCTCGACGGCTTCGCGCCCGAAGAAATACCCGCCGGAGAGCAGCGAGGCGACGTACAGCGCGCGCGAGACGAGGGGCGGCGCGGCGGTGAAGCCCACGAGCCACCCCGCGAGGAGAAACGCGCCGGAAGCCAGAGAAAACAACACCTTGGGATTGCGCCACGGGCTCGGCATGGCGGGCGTCTCCATCCCTTTCGCCGGCGCGAATCCGAGCGTCGAGAGCCGCTCGAGAAGGCTTTCTTCCGTCGTTCGTCCCGGATCATACATGAGCCGCACCCGCGCCGACTTCGGAAAGACCTCGACGGCCTCCAGTCCCGGCGCATCCTTCAGCCCGCGCCGGATCGCAGCGGCGTCGTGTTCACAGTCGAGCCCGCCGACGCGGACCTCCAGCGTTTCGTGCGGGTGTTGTTCGAGCGTCTGTTGCATGACGTGGGAGCGTTATCGCGTTTGAACGTTGGGGCGTTGGAACGTTAGCGAACCGTATGGGTGTGTGGGTGGTTGGGTGTATGACCCTGACACGAGCGAACGCGAGCCCCTGACCCGAGCCGAAAGGCGACCCCATGACGACGAAGCCCACCGGCGAGCCCTCAGACCGCCTCCTCTCCCCGTTCGCCCGTCGAGATCCGCACGGCCTCTTCCACCGGCCACACAAAAATCTTCCCGTCGCCGCGCAGGCCGGTGTGCGCCTCCCGGCGGATGGTCTCGACGATCGGCTCGACGAGCGCATCGCGGCAGACGATCTCGAGACGCACGTGCGGGATGAAATCCGCCGGCCCTTCCTTGATCGTTTGAGCGACGCCGACGCCGCGCCCGCGTCCGAAGCCCCGGATGTCGGACACGCTCACCCCGGAGAGTCCCTCCACGTGGTGCAACGCGAGCGTCACGGACTCCAGCTTGTGCGGTTTAATGTAGGCAATGATTGCTTTCATAAAGAATACCTTCTGGTCGAGAATAAAAAACGAACGCCGCAGCCGCCCGACCGGATGCCGGGCGGCTGCGCGGGTTCCGAAGATCAGGCGTCGGAAACGTCCGGTTCGGTCGAGGCATCCGGTTCGGCGGACGCCGGATGTGCGGGAAGGGCGCGTTCCGGCTCGATGGAGAACCACTTATAGAAGGCCGGGAGCACCAGCAGCGTAAGGATCGTCGAGGTGACGAGGCCGCCGACCACCACGGTCGCCAGAGGCCGTTGCACTTCCGAGCCCGTGCCCGAGGAAAAGAGCAGCGGGATGAGGCCGAGCGCCGTGGTGAGGGCCGTCATGAGCACCGGGCGCAGGCGAAGCAACGCCCCCTCCACCGAAGCGCGGTTCATCTCCACGCCGTCCTCGATGAGTTGGTTGAGGTACGTCACGAGCACCATCCCGTTTTCGAGCGCGATGCCGAAGAGCGCGATGAAGCCCACCGAAGCCGGCACCGAAAGGTTCTGCCCGGTAATGAAGAGCGCCACGATGCCGCCCACGAGCGCCAGCGGTATGTTGAGCACGATCAGCGCCGCGTTCCGGAGCGAGTTGAAACTCGCGTAGAGCAACAGGAACAGCAACAACAGCGTGATCGGCACGACCACGGCCAGCCGTTTGTTCGCTTCCTGCTGAAGCCGGAACTGCCCGCCCCACGTCGTGAAATAGCCCGTCGGCAGATCCACCCGTTGGCGGATCAACCCCTGCGCTTCCTCGACGAAAGAGCCGATGTCGCGCCCCTCGACGTTGAGCTGGATGGTGATGAAGCGCTGGTTGTTCTCGCGCGTGATCTGGCGCGGACCGATGATCTCGTCGATCTCGGCGAGGTCGTTCAGGGGCACGAGTGCGCCGCCGGGGGTGGGGATGAGCAACCCCGCGATGGCTTCCGGCGTCGCGCGATACTCGGGCTTGAGACGCACGTAGATGTCGAAGCGTCGGATGCCCTCGAAGATCTGCCCGGCGGTCTCGCCGCCGATGGCGGCGCGGATCGTCTGCTGCACGTCGGCCACGCTCGCGCCGTAGCGGGCGATGGCCTGGCGGTCCACCCGGATGCGGAGTTGCGGCGTGCCGCTGATCTGGTCGGCCTGCACGTCGGCGGCGCCCGGCACCTGCTGCACGGCGGCCACGATCTCATCCGCCTTCTCCTTGAGCACGTCGAGGTCGTCGCCGAAGAGCTTGATCGCCAGTTCGGCGCGCACGCCTTCGAGCAGTTCGTCCACCGTCATCTGGATGGGCTGCGTGAAGTTCGTCAGCACGCCCGGGATCTCGCCGACGTCCCGGCGGATGCCTTCGAGCAGGGCTTCCTGATCGTCGAAGCGCCAGGTGTCCTCGGGTTCGAGGATGAGGTACATCTCGGCGCTGTTGATCGGGTCGGTGTGCGCGCCGACTTCGCCCCGCCCGATGCGGCTGACGACGTGGCGGATCTCCGGGATCTGCATCAGACGGCGTTCCACCCGGAGCGTCGTCTCGGTGCTCTCCCGGAGCGAGATCGAGGGGGCCATCGTCAGCCGGAGCACGAGCGTCCCCTCCTGAAGCGTCGGCGTGAACTCGGAGCCGAGGAACGGGAAGATCGTCATGCCGAGGATGAGCAGCGCCACCGACAGCGCGACGGCCCACTTCCGCGAGCGCACGAAGAAGCTCACCAGCGGGCGGTAGGCCTCCATGGCCCGGGCCAGGGCGCGCTCGGCCAGACCCGGCTTCGGCTTCGAGCCGTCGGCCTGCCGCGCCGCGCGGCGCATCAGGATGTCCGAAAGCACCGGGGCCACGAAGAGGGCAAAAATGAGCGAGCCGAACATTGCCAGCGCCACGGTATAGGCCAGCGGGCGAAACGTCTTGCCCTCGACGCCCTGCAGCGTGAACAGCGGCAGAAAGACCACGACGATGATCAGGATGGCGAAGGCCACGGGCCGCGCAACCTCTTTGCACGCCCGCGCCACCACGTGCACGCGCGGCTCGTCCGGGGCCGCCTCGCGCAACATCCGGTCCACGTTCTCGACCATCACGATGGCCCCGTCCACCATCATGCCGATGGCGATGGCCAGCCCTCCGAGCGACATCAGGTTGGCCGAGATGCCGAACTGCTTCATCCAGATCATGGCGAAGAGCACCGAGAACGGGATCGCCAGCGCCACCACCACGCTCGGGCGGAAGCTGCCGAGGAAGACGAACAGCACCAGCACCACCAGCACGATGCCCTGCCACAGCGCATTCGTGACCGTGGACACGGCGGACTCGACGAGCGTCTTTTGCTCGTAATACGGCACGATCCGCACCCCCTCGGGCAGAATGTCGTTGATCTCCCGCACCTTCTCTTCCACGCGGCCGATGACCGTCGAGGCGTTCGAGCCGAAGAGCTTGATCACCATGCCGGCCACGATCTCGCCGCGGCCGTCCATCGTCTCCACGCCGCGCCGGATGGCCCCGCCGATGGTCACCTCGGCCAGATCCCGCACGAAGACCGGCGTGCCGTCGACCGTCTTGACGACGATGTTTTCGAGGTCCGAGCGCCCCGTCGCCAGGCCCACCGAGCGCACGATGAACTCCTCGCTGTTCTGCTCGATGAACTGCGCGCCGACGTTCAGGTTGTTCGCCTCGATGATCTCCAGCAGTTCCTGGATGGTGACGCCGTACTGCAAGAGCGCCGCCGGATCGACCTGCACCTGAAACTGCTTCTCGAAGCCGCCGATGCCGAGCACCTCGGTCACCCCCGGCACGGTCTGGAGGTTGTACTTGACGATCCAGTCCTGCATCGTGCGCAGTTCTTCGAGGCTGTACTGCCCGGTGGTGTCGTCGAGGTAATAGAAGAGCACGAGCCCCATGCCGGTGGAGATCGGCCCCATCTCGGGCTCGCCGAAGCCCTCGGGGATCTGGTCGCGCGCTTCCTGCAGGCGCTCGCCCACGAGCTGCCGCGCGAAGTAGATGTTCGTCCCGTCCTCGAAGTAGATGTTGACCACCGAGAGGCCGAAGTTCGACACCGACCGGATCCGTTCCAGGTTCGGCAGCCCGTTCATGGCCGTCTCGATGGGATACGTGACGTACTGCTCGATCTCCTCGGGCGCGAGGCCGCTGGTGAGGGTAAAGACCTGCACGAGCGAAGGCGACACGTCCGGAAACGCATCGACGGGCAACTGCCGGTAACTGAGCCAGCCCGCCGCCATGACCAGCACCGCCAGCACGAGGACGAGCAACCGGCTCCGTAAGGATAGTTCTATGAGTTTGTTCATGATCCTGTGCTCCTCGCTTAATGGGCGTGACCTTCGCCCAGCTGATCTTTTTCGAGTTCGGCCTTGAGCGCAAAACCGCCGCGCGCGACGTACCGCTCCCCCGGCTTAAGACCCGAGGTGATTTCCACGTGCGTCCCGTTCTCCCGCCCGAGGGTGACCGGACGCGCAACAAAGCCTTCGGGCGTCTCGACGAAGATGACGGTCTCCCCGCCCATCGTGATGACGGCGGACTTCGGCGTCAACAACGGCACGTCCACGGCGTCGACGGTGATCGTCCCGTTGACGAACATGCCGGGCCGCCACCGCCCGTCGGGGTTGGGCAGCACGATGCGGGCGATGGCCGTCCGCGTCTCCTCCCCCACGATGGGACGGACGTATGAGATCGTCCCCTGAGCGCGCAGTTGCCCGCCGGTGGTGACGAGGTCCACCCGCTGTCCTTCCCGGACGAAGTCGAGGTCCTTCTGAAACACGTTCAGGTCCACCCACACCGTGCTCAGGTCCGCGATGGCGAAGGCGTCGGCGTCGGCATTGAGCGCCTCGCCCCGGCTGACGTGCTTCTCGACCACCACGCCGGAGATCGGAGCGGTGAGCTCATAATGCACCAGCGCGTGTTCCGGCTGTTCGGGCAGCGCGTCGATGTACGCCTGCGAGAACCCGAGCGCGAGGAGCTTTTGCCGGACCGAACGCAACGCGATGCGCGCTTCGGCAAGGGCCTGCCGGGCTTCCAGGTATTCCTGCTCGGAGGTGATCTTCTTCCCGAAAAGCGTCTCCTCTCTCCGGAAATTCGACTCGGCGATGGCCAGCCGTTCGAGGTTCGCCAGATACATCGCCTTCAGGTCGGCCAGCTCGCGGCTGTCGAGGACGGCCAGCACGTCGCCGGCCCGCACCCGGTCGCCGATGGATTTGTACACCGAATGCACCACGCCGGAGACCCGCGGCACGATGTGGGCGAAGTGGTCCTCGTTGACCTTCACCTCGCCGGGAAAGGTCAGCGTGATGTGGAGCGCGCCGGGGCCCGCCGTCGCCACCTCGATGTCGAACTCCGCCAGCGCTTCGGGCGGCATCCGCACGACCGGCGTCTCGTCGTGATCGCCCTCGGCTTCTTCGTGCGTGTCGCCGGGCGGGGGTTCGTCGCCGCCGCAGCCGGTCAGCGCGACGACGCTCAGGATCAGGAATGCCAGTAAGGGCCGCATAAACGCCCGCTTCAATCTATCGTACATATTCATGGTTTTTATCGGTTTGTGACGTCGGAGAGGGGCGTGCCGATGAGGCGCTCGACTTCGGCGCGGGCCGCGTGATAGACGGCCAGCGCGTCGACGTACCGGTTCGTGGTTTCGAAGAGGATGCGCTGGGCATCGAGCACCGTGAGGAGGTCGAACTTGCCTTCGCGGTAGCCTTCCTGCGTGGCGGCAAAGTTCTCCCGCGCCGCGGGCAAGACCTCTTCCCGAAGCGTGCGGACCTCGTCGTATCCGGCGGCCAGCAACGCGTAGGCTTCGGCGAGCATGCGCCGCGCGCGCGTCTCTTCGGAGCGCCGGAGCTCCTCCCCCTGCCGGAGCCGGTACTCGGTCTCGCGGATCGCGCCCTGGTTGCGGTCGAAGATCGAAAGGGGGATCGAGACGCCTGCGGTCAGGGCCGTCTCGCCGAGGTCGCGGAGGCGCCGAACGCCGAGAAGGAGACTCGGGTTGGGGATGCGACGCGCCTTTTCGAGCGCCACGTCGGCGCGGCGAAGCGCCATCTCGGCGCTCCACCGGGCCACGTCGGGGTTGCGCTCGATGAACGCCTCGACGTCCGCCGCCGGCGGCGGCGGCGCGATGGCCGAAAGGTCGCCGACGACCCGTTCGAAGAGGGGATCGGTCCGACCCCAGCCGGCGGAAAGGCGCACGCGGGCCGCCGCCAGCTCGCGCGCGGCGCGTTCGCGCTGTATGGCCGCCGTCGAGCGGACGATCTGCGCCCGTCGTTCCTCGAGCGCCGACACCTTGCCGGCCTCCACGCGCGCGGTCACGCTCTCGTAGAAAAGCTCCGCTTGCCCGAACAGGCTGTCGGCCAGCGACATGCGCTCCTGCGCCGCGAGCAGGTCCGTAAAGGCCTGCGCCGTCTCGGTGAGCACGTCGAGGCGAACGGTCTCGTAGTCCCAACCGGCGAGGTCGCGTTCGAGGGCCGCCACATCCCGACGCCTGCGCCGGTCGCCGCCGAGCTCGATGAGTTGGCTCAACCCCACGGTCACCTCGGCAGCGTCGAAGCCGCCCACGGAGCCGCTTCCGGCAAAGTTTTCGAGGTCGGTTCCGATCTCCGGGTTGGGCGGCAGCCCGGCCTGCAACGCGCGGGCTTCGCGGGCGCGCACCTCCCACCCGAAGGCGCGGAGGTCGGGGTTGTGCAGGAGGGCCAGCGCAAGCGCCTCACGCAACGTGAGAACGCCTTCCGGGGAAGGAACGAGCGCGGCAAGGGAATCGGCCCTCGCCGGGGATTGCGGGGGGTGGTATGTGGAAACGGCGTCGCCGAGCGGTCGGGGCGGCGGCCAGGCTGCGTCGTACGTCGTCGCGCAGCCGGAAAGCGCCGCCAGCATCCCCAGCGCGGCCGGCGCCAGGTAGAGAAGTCTCATGAAGTCACTCCGGAACAAGGATGGAAAGACAGGAAGACGGCAAGCCCCGCGCAGCGGCGCGGCGCGGCGGTGGCGCACGGATACACCACGGCCCGTGCCGTCACGTCAGAGAGAAGCCGGACGCGAAAGACACACGCGCCCGGAGCGATCCGGAGTGGATCAGATCAGCAGAATGACGGTGCTGAGAGAGAGGAGCGAAGAAGCGGCATGAGAGGCGGCACGCACCGGCCCCATCGGGATCGAAGAGCGGGAGGGCGTGGGCAGCACGGCGGCCACCGGCAGTTTCGCCGAGGGGCCGGCCGTCGCCTTGACGGGGAAGAAAGCCTGCGCGTCGGAGAAGCTCACGAAGAGCGGCACGTCCACGCAGTCCTCACAGATCTCTGCAGGCGTTGCGCCCGCCGGCAAGACCATGCGTTCCTCGTGGATCTCCGTCACCATCGACCAGAAGTCGGAGCCGCAATCGTTGAGGTGCGCGGTTTCGACTTCCACCCGTCCGTCCCCCTCGAAACAGAGCACGATGCCCGCCAGGGCGTGCTGCCCCACCGGAAAGAGCAGAAACATACCGGTGAGCAGCCACACCACCGGGGCGCTTCGTTTTCTGATCTGTCGCAGGTTGAGGGACATGGACACAGGGACGGTGAGCATATCGGAGTGATCGACGCACCCGACGGTTTCTGAACCCCGTCTATCGCCCCCGGCCCCGTTTTGTTTCCCGGAGCGTCCGTCTTCGGGCGAAGGCGCGCGCACACGCGAAAGAAAGGGAGACCATCCGGCGTTTCGGACGCGCTCCCGCGCCGAAAATTCACAGAGCGAGGACGGGCAGCGCGTCGTCGGACTGCAGGGCGTCGAGGATCGGGCAATCGCTCGTGGGGCCGCACCCGTCGCAGGCGGTGACGAGCGTGGAGAGCGCCTGCCGCATCCGTTCGAGGTCGCGGATCTTGCCTTCGAGGTCGGCGAGCTTGGCCGCGGCGTGCTCCCGCACCGCCCGCCGGTCCGTGCCGGGATCGACGCGGAGCGAGAGCAACTCCCGGATCTCCTCCAGCGTGAAGCCCAACTCCTGCGCCCGCTTGATGAAACGGATGCGCGCCGCATCGTCCTCCGTATAGATCCGATAGCCCGACGCCGTGCGCGAGGGTTTCGGCAAGAGCCCGCGCCTCTCATAATAACGAACCGTCTCGGGATGGACCCCCGCCCGGGCGGCCACCACTCCCCGCGTCATGCTTTTCATGTCGATCCCCCGCTTTTTCATCGTTCCGGAGCGAATTTCTGTATCCGGTCGTTTCCGAAATCCACGACGTACAGGTTGCCGTCCTCGTCGAAGGCCATGTCGGTCGGACGCTCGAAGCGGCCCTCCTCCGAACCCCGCCCGCCGAGGATCGCCAGCCACGCGCCGTCCTTCGAGAGCACCTGAAGGCGGTGGTTGTAAAAATCGGCGACGTACACGTCCTCGCGCGGCCCGACCGTCACCGAAGTGGCGACGTTGAAATGTCCCCGCGTGGTGTCGGCCCAGTTGATGTCGTCCGGAACCATCCACCGGAACGCGCCGTCGGGGCCGAAGGTTTGCACGCGGTGATTATAGGCGTCGGCCACGACGAAGCCGCCGTCCGCGAAGTGCGCCACTTCGGTCGGATAGGTGAACTGCCCCGGCTCGGCGCCGTACGTCCCCGTGGTTCCGTACTGCCGGACCATGCCGCGCGCGAGGTCGATCACCTGAATGCGCTGGTTGTAAAAGTCGGCGACGTAGACCCGTCCCCGGGCGTTGACGGCGGCGCTCGTGGGGGCGTCGAACGCGCCCGGCCCGTCGCCCGACGTGCCGAAGGAGCCGAGCGGAACGCCCTCGCGGGAGAAAAGCTGCACCCGGTCGTTGAGATACTCGGGGACGAACAGCGTGTCGCCCTTCAGTCCGAGGTGCATGGGCCGTCCGAGTTCGCCCGGCCCGTCGCCCGATGCGCCGAACTGCCGGAGGAAACGCCCGTCGCGGTCGAAGACCTGAATGCGGTCGTTCCCGGCGTCGCTCACGAAGACCTCGTCGCCGGAGACGAGGATGCCGAGCGGCTCGCGGAACGCGCCCGGCGCTTCGCCGCGCTGCCCCCACGCTTTCACGAAGCGATAGGCGGGCGGCCCCTCCGCCTCCGTCCGGCAGCCCGCGGCAAGGATGACGAGGGCCAGCATTCCGGCGATCCACGCCGCCGCGTTTTTTCTCCTGGAAAGGTTCATCATGTCAATCTCCGTCAAAGGCTGAAGCGGACGCTGAGGGTGAGGATGGCGTCGTTTTCGAGGGCGGCCCCGTTGAGATCCTGCACGACCGGGAGTTGGAGTGCCGCGCCAAGGATGACCCGGCGGGTGGCGTATTGGAGGCCCGGCGCGAGGCGCCACGTCACGCCGCCCGAGTTCGGATCGTCCGCGCCGCCGAGTTCGTTCTTGCCCAGCCCGATCAGGTTGCTCTCGAGCGCGACGTAGAGGAACCGGGGGAGCCCCGGCCCGAGCCGCCTCGGAAGCACCCGCACCTTCGCGGCGACGTCGAGGCGCGCCTCGTCGCCGAAACGGAAACCGCCCGCCTCGGTGTTGCGCTTGTACGACGCCGAGACGTCGACCTGCCAGGCGAAGCTCTGCCGCGTAAGGACGACGCCGACGAAGGGATCCCACGAGCCGGAGCCGAGCTGAAACGGACGCGGCAGCGGCCCGGCAGCGTCGCGGGCGTCGTCCGTGCCGGTGGGCAGCTCGATCCCCGCGAAGGGCGCAAGCCGCACCGTGAGCCCCCGGCGGTTATGCTGGAAAAGCGTGTACCGCGCAAACAGACGCGCATCCCCCACGCCGGTCGTGTTCCGCGTGATGCGCCCGGACGGCGTCGTCACCTCCATGTTCTTGTCGAGGATGGGGAAGACGCCGAAGAGCGCCAGCCGCCCGGTGGCGCCGTAGACGCCGACCAGCGGGAACGCCGTCACGCGCAGATCCCGATCCGTCGGCATGGGATCGCCCGTGGATCGTATGACCTTCGTCTGAAGCCGGATGATCGCCTCGCCTTTGCCCACCGGAAGGGCCGTGTTCGTGGTGATCTGCGCGCGCGCCGGAACGACCGCCGCTATCGTGAGCGCGACGACCGCAAGCGCCGTCCATACGCGCGCTTTCTCGTAGGTCATAGCCATCATTTTCGCTCTCATTCGCTCGTAGGTGTTTTCACGTTCTCATTCACGAAAACGACGCTCTTCGCCTCGAACCCCGCGTCGGCGACGGCCTTGCGGATCTTCTCCTCGGAAATCTTCGCGCCTTCTTTCACCTTCAGCTCGACCTTCCCCTCCTCCAGCAGTACCGACAGTTCGGCGACCTCGTCGAGCTTCTTGAGGCGTTTTTCGATGCCGTAGGCGCAGAACGGGCACGCCAGCCCGCCGACCTCAATGATCACGTCGGGATTTTCGAGGCGCTTGTCGTCCTGCGCCCGCGCCTCCGGCGCGAGGGCCGTCATCGTGAAGAAAGCCAGGAGCGCCAGGAGCCCGAGCGCGCGCACCCATGCCGGGCGCAACAGTCCCGTGTTGCCTTGAATGATGCGTTTCATGTCTGCTCACCGTTGGTTGGTTCGTGTTTCTCCCGTTCAAAAACGAAGGCCCGGCCCGGGAGAAGGACGACGTCCCTCCCGCGAGCCGGACCCGAAGCTCACAGCGGCGCGCCGACGCCGGCGGCCCGAAGCCCCTCCTCCGAGACCCCTCGCCCGGCGCAACACGACGCCGGCTCGCCATCGACGACTACCGCCGGAACGGAGCGGATCCCGTACGCCGCCGCACGCTCCGCCAC